>NZ_JAQMSE010000248.1:0-46774 GCF_028330045.1 Aphanizomenon sp. CS-733/32 | reverse complement strand
TTGCAAGGGCGACTAGAAGTCGCAGCTACACAGACGAAACCCACCTTCGTGGGTTCAAAAGCCTTGATTTTTCGTTAGTCCACGCAGGTGGACTTTGTTTGTGTAGTAGCGATTTCTAATCGCCGGAAACTTTTCAAACAACCTCTAAGGATTACAATATTCACATAAACTAGGATCAGCAAATTCTTGATTGTTAGGGAATAATTGTTGTTGGCTAAAGTTGCATTTTTGACATTGAAAAATTACTGCTTTAATTAATGAAGTTGGCTGATGACAAAGTTCACAGGGTAGTCCAGGTATTTTTTGATTGATAGTAAAACCGGGCGTATGACATTGGGGACATAAACTATTAATTTTATTAATTAAGTCTTGAGTAGCGATAGCAATATTTTTCATTCTGGTAGGATTATACATTGCTCTCATGTCTGTTTCTATATTAAATTTACCGTTTGTGCTTTTTCTGGCAATTTCTACTGAGTTGATCAGGTTTTCTTTGCTGGTGATACCTTTAATAAATTCCATTTTTCCTGTGGATATATTATCAAATGAAGTTACTAACCCATGTTCAGGAAAACCTACTTTCTTTCCAAATTCTTCAGCTTCTTCTAAACTAGATATAATCTGATGATCGAAGTTAGTTTCCATAGAAAATACTTCACCAATAATTTCTAAATCATTTTCTTGATCCAGAAAAATAATGATCTCTCGGTTAGCATAAATATAGGGAATGAGGGGATGAGGTGCAAAACTTCCTTCACTGGCTATGGCTATTTTTTTATCATATATTTCTAAGGCTTTTTGAGCTTTTAATCTAGCAGTAACAACCTGTGTGTCTGGACGTTGAATTTCTCTAGTAAAAGTTCCAAAAACATCAGTATTTAAGCCTTCAGAAACTATGACATTAATTCCTAAATGTTCTTTAAATAGAGGAGAAATTACTTTCTCTTTATTGTGCATTGTCGCCAAAATAGCCACGCGATTATTATATATTGACATGATTTTCTCCTTTGTTATCTTCAGATCCCCGACTTCTTGGAGAAGTCGGGGATCTAAAATACTATAAATTCGTTCGCCAGTGAGGATTTGTTAAACTTGTGAAAATATGATCTTCCCATTTACCATTAATCATTAAATAATCTCTAGCATATCCTTCGACTACAAAACCAGCCCTTTTAAGAACATTACCACTCCGGCGATTATGGGGCATATAATTAGCCATAATGCGGTGCAGATTTAATTCTTGAAAAACATACTTAGTGGAAATAGACAAAGCTTCTGTCATGTAACCATAACCTTGGGCTGATTCTGCCAAACTATATCCTAAATGACAAAATTGAGCAGCACTATAAACAAAGTTGCTAAAATTAGCAGTTCCCAGAACTTTTATCGGTTGGTGTTTTCGATAAATAAATAGTTTTAATGAATATTTGTTAACAAATTCCCAAAAACTTGTTTCTACTTGATACTCCCAATATTCATGGGTGAAAAAGTTTTCATCCCATTTAGGATAAAATGGTGTCAGATATTCTTTGTTTTCCGTAAAATATTTGAGTATGTGAGGAATATCCTCCATCACTGCCATTCTTAATATTAGGCGATCGCTCCTCAAAATTGGTGGCTCTGATGTCATATACTCAAATTTCAATATTTTAGTAAGATGATATTTTAAAAGTTTTGGGCGAATGTAATTCGCGGCTACACAACCAAAGTCCGCCTACGCGGACTAAAAAAATTCGGGTTTTGTCTGTGTGGTTCCGCGATTTCTAATCGCCGGGGCTAGTTAATTTGAACTACAAAAAGGATCATCACAGTGGGAATACGCTACGATTGGCAACCAACAGAGATATTGACCATATATAATACACCATTTCTAGAGCTAATTTATCAAGCTGCTACTGTGCATCGTCAATATCACAAACCTGAACAAATACAAGTTTGTAAGCTTATCTCTATTAAAACTGGTGCTTGTCCAGAAGATTGTGGTTATTGCGCTCAATCTTCCCGCTACAAAACCGAGGTAAAACCCGAAGCACTGTTAGAAAAAGAAACAGTCATAAATATTGCCAAAACAGCCAAAGAAAGCGGTGTGAGTCGGGTTTGTATGGGTGCTGCTTGGCGAGAAGTCCGGGATAATTCCCAATTTGAGGAAGTCCTGGATATGGTCAAGGATGTAACTGGCATGGGTTTAGAGGTATGCTGTACCTTGGGAATGTTGACAGAAAACCAAGCCAAGCGGTTAGAGGATGCGGGATTATATGCTTATAACCATAATCTTGATACCTCAGAGGAATATTACAGCACTGTAATTACAACTCGAACTTATGGCGATCGCCTGAATACCATTGCCAATGTTCGCCAAACTAATGTTACCGTATGTTCGGGCGGTATTCTCGGTTTAGGGGAAAATGTGAGCGATCGAGTGGGGATGTTACATACTCTCTCAAATTTACAACCTCATCCCGAATCTGTACCCATCAATATTCTGTCCCAAGTTCCCGGTACACCTTTAGAAAATCAACCCGATGTCCCCATTTGGGATGTAGTGCGGATGATTGCGACTGCTAGAATTATTATGCCTAAATCTGACGTGCGGTTAAGTGCAGGTAGGGCGAGACTTTCCCAAGTAGAACAGGCTTTATGCTTCATGGCTGGTGCAAATTCCATCTTCTCCAGCGATGATAACAAAATGTTGACTGTAACCACACCCTGTCCCGATTATGACGCAGACAAAGAAATGTTGAACTTGCTAGGTTTGGAAATGCGTCCCCCATTTCAAAAGCAGGAAAAAACACCAACTCCAGCGATGATATAACAATTGCAAATTACCTCTCCCTGACTGGGAGAGGACTCGAATATGCTAAAATTTAGGATGAACTTTAAGCAGGTGATGAAGATGACACAATCCACACCCCAGAGAGTTGTCCGTCGTGGTCGAGTATTTCCCGAAATTCAGTGGACTGATGAACAAAAAGCTGAAGATAGAGCTAGAAGACAGGCATTTTCTGATCGTTGTTGGGTAATTTTTGAGCGGTTAAAACCAGAAATATTAGATAAATATTATGGTTGGTATATTGCTATTGAACCTGATAGCGGTGATTATTTTATTGATCAAGATCAAGAAGTAGCCAGTAAAATGGCCAGAGAAAATTATCCTCATGTCATTCATCATATTTATGGCATTAATGAAACGGGAGTTAGTGGCAGAATATGATTGAGGGAAGATTTGGAGATAAAGGTCAAATTTATTTGGAAATTGATTTAATTGATGGGGATAATTTCAGTTTTCCTGTAGAAACAATGTTAGACACAGGATTTACTGAATATTTAGCCATGAATAAACAAGATGTACAAAGTCTTGATTGGCCTTTTTTACGTCAGAATAAATTAAGAACTGCTCAAGGAGAAACTGAATTTGATGTTTATCATGGTAGGGTAATTCTAGATGGTCAAGAGTGGGAAATTCCTGTATTTGCTGGAGATGAAATACAGGAAATTTTACTGGGTTCTCGATGGTTGAAGTTATTTATTTTAGTCGCTAATTATGGTGAAGATAGGGTAAGTTTAGAGTTAAATAAATGAATTTTAAATAATATTTAATAATATTTCTTTCTTTGATCGAAAAAAACACCAGTAAGTTAAAATACACTACTTTATAGAGAAAATTAATACTCAGTGTTAAGCCGCTAAATGTCTTAGCGTGGTTATTTTTGATGTATAAAGATGTGTAAAGAAGCTAGTAATTTTTTAGAATACTTAGTATAATCAAACTTTGGCTAAACTTTTATAGATCAATCAAATGAGTCAACCTTCTCGACCCAAGCTTGCTAATGGAAAGCAACCTGGTTCTATTCTCGAATCTTTACTACCTGATATTGAGGAAAAATTACAAGATAAAATTAAGGATGATACCATGACAAGTCCAATTCAGAAAATATTTTTCGGTTGTCCTGGTACTGGTAAAAGCTACCAAATTTCTAATGATGATCTTGGTGGAGTTGTTAAAACAGCGTTAGGAATTGATAAAGATGTTCATCCTGAAAATCTGATTAAAACGGTTTTTCATCCTGAATACACCTATGGCGATTTTATGGGAAAATTAATGCCAATGACGATGAAGGATGGTAACAAGACAAGTGTTTATTATCAATTTTATGAGGGTCATTTTTTAAAAGCACTAGGACAAGCATATAAAAACATTATAAAAGCTGAGAAAGTTGAAAACGCTCAAAATGTTGCCTTGGTAATTGATGAAATTAACCGAGGTAATTCTTCGGCAATTTTTGGGACAGTTTTTCAACTTTTAGATCGATTAGATCAACCTAAAAATGGTATTGAGAAAGGTTGGTCAGCTTATGGAATTAATATTTCTGATTTAGAATTTACAAAACTTGCAGAACTAATAGGTTTTACATACGGAGGCACTAACCAGAAGCTTACAGAATATCAGTATTCTGAAATTGACGAAAAAGGTACATTAGGAAGTAAATATTTTACTAACATTTTTGAAAAAATTAAAATTAAAGTCGAATTAAATACAAATACGGCTGTTGGTAGTTCAATTCGTATTCCTCCCAATCTTTCCATATTTGGAACAATGAATACTTCTGATAATTCTATCTACTTTATGGATAACGCTTTTAAAAGACGTTGGGAATGGGAATATGTAGATTGGAGTCAAGATAATGATGAAAAATTAAATAATGTCATTTTAGAAGGGTATGGAAATGATGATTCAGGAAACCCGAAAAAATGGACAAATTTAGTTAAACAATTCAACGACTTTATCAAAAAAAACCATAATTCTGTCAGAAGTGGAAGAATAGAAGATATGCAGATAGGTTATCGTTTTATAAACACAGGTACAGTTACAGAAAATCAGATCAAAAATAAACTGATGTTTTTTATTTGGGATAGTGTTTTTAATCGAGATAAAAACCCACTTAGAGAATTGTTAGGTAATGATAAGGAATTGGTAACTTTCGGAGATTTTATTAAATATCATCAAGAGTTTGTAACCAATCTCTTAAAATATCCAAATAAATAATCTCAAATCTTCTACATTTTCTCTTGTTTCAATCCAACGGTTAATTTATTATGTGGGATTTTTCAAAACTCAATCTTAAAATAACTTCAGACTTTGTAGGTATTAAATCTGAACCTGAAGGATATGCTTTTTATTTACCAAAAGGTTTTGATGATTTTATTGCTAAATATCAAAATGAAACTAATTCTGAGGATAGTAGTAAATTTAACAAAGTGCGTGATTTTTTCTTTTTAATGTATCGCACACTCAGAAAATTTGATCGTGATAATGAAAATAATTCCAGAGTTACCAGAAAAGATGCTAAAAATAAGAAAAATCAAGATCAACCAACTTTGAGTACAGGTGGTATTAGTTTAGAATATGAAGAAGAAAGTGATTGTATCTTATACAGTAAACTTTCTATGATTGAACGCATATTAGAAGCTTATGATGATTTAGCAATTAATTCTATTGAAAAGAAGATTAGACGTAGTGAAGAAATAGACCATTCTAAAATATATAAATATTTAGATCGAGCTATTTATCTAGATAATGGAGCAATTTATATTGATGTCATGGACTTACCACGTCCCATGATAAGTTATGAAAGTACCGATATAGTTAATCTTTATTGTTTTATCCTGAATGAAATTATTCAACAATTACAGGAAGATGTACCGGATCATGTTTATGGTAGAAGTCAAGATATTCAATTTCTTTCGCAACGATTTAGAGATAATTATTTAACTATTAATCACTCTCTTTTTGATCAAGATACTTTTGAGGAAACTATTACATTTTGTAAAGAAGCTCTTGATAATATAGATAGAAATACTCATTATAAAGATGCTGATTACTGGGGACTGTATGAAGCTATTGAGATTTTTTTATATGGAGGATTAAACCCAGATTTAGATGATGGTGATTTTTGGGGAATACAAGGAGAACAAGGTTTTGATAAAGTTTGGGAGGATATGTGTCAAACTTATTTCTTTAAGAAAAATTTTAAGCGAGATAAGAATGATTTTGATAATATCTGTTTTGCGGATACTGATATTCCAATAGAGGGTTATAAAAATGATAGAATTAACGACACAACACGTCGAGAAAAGAGAATAAACGCAGGAGAAGAAAATAGAGTTGGTTGGTGGGATCTTAAAAGTAAAGATAATGAATTAGATAAATATGGTAATGAGTGGTTATATCAAAAAAGACAATCTGCTCGTCCACATCCAAGAATTAAAAAAAGACTATTGTGGAGATTTGTATTTTGTATTGAATGGGATTTAAACATTAGAAATTTCCCTAATTTGCAATATAATGATAGTGAATTTGATAAAGATAAATTCAAACTTCGTTATCCAACACCTGATCTAATTTTAGAAGAAAAAAGGAATGGTTTTAAATACTTCAAAATCATTGACTTCAAAAATATTCCTTTGAAAAAATATGAAAATTATAGAAATACATCTTTAAAAGAAACTGATGAAAGCTATAGAAGACCTTTGGAAAAACAACTTGGGTATGAATTAGCATTACAACAAATTTTTCCTGAAAGTCCTATAGAAAATCAATTTTTTATTCCTTTTTATTTTACTGATAAAACGGAATATGATCAAAATTTTTTGGGAAATATAGAACCTAGCTTTGATATTAGAGGTATTAAAATATTTAAAGGAGATTTTGAGGTAATACAAAAGGTATATTTAGGAATTATTGAAGCATCAGATGTTTTAGTGCGTTCGGAAAATTATTCTCAGCAAACTCGTCATAGCAACCCTTCAAGAAAACAGAAAGAAATCATCTTGCTAGAAAATCAAACTTTAAAAAGTGAATATGTTCCTTTAATTTCCTTTCAAAATGAGAAGCAAAGGAAAAGTGCTACACGTTATATTATTGAACAAGTTGAAAAATTCTTTGAAGAAATAAAAAAAGAAATAGAAGTAAATATTCCTAATCTTGTAGAATCTTACTTTCCCTATTCAGAAAGTATTATTCATCAAGAATTTAACACAATTTATGAAGAATTTAAGACAGTAAAAATAGATTATTTTTATGATAATTTATTTTATGATTTAGGTGAAAAAGAAGAAGATAGAGATCAAAATGGAAAGTTAAAAATGAAAACCAAATGGTGTATTACTTTTGATATTAACTCTACTCCTATTAAAGTTCCTAATCTGACAATACCGAACTCTGATTTACCTCGTAGATATGGAACTATAGATATTGTTGGTACTCCAATTCTTTACTATATTTATTTTACACTTCCAGAAATATTAGATTCCATTATGCCAAAAAAAAAACCATTTTATCAAGAAGAAGAAACTAAGTTAAAAACCATTCCTAAATTGATCTCAAAAATGGAGGAGAAATTAAAAATTAATGCTAATGTCATTTATAATAGAATTATAGCCTAGTAGTAGAGGTCAAACTATGACCATTGAACAAGCAGTTTTAGAAAACCTGCGAGAGTTACCAACCGATAAACAACAAGAGGTTTTAGATTTTATTCAATTTCTCAAACATAAACTGTCACAAATAAAAGAACAAGTACAGGAAAAACCATTACAGAATAAAGGAGATAGCTTTTGGGAAGGGGTTTTAAGGTTTCGAGAAACAATTGAAAGAGAAGGAATTGAATTTACAGATGAAGATTTTGCTAATTTAAGAGATCGTAGTCCAGGACGCGAGATTGATTTATGACAGTTCGCTTTTTACTAGACTCTAATATTATCTCAGAACCGAGTCGGCCAATTCCCAATACTCAGGTTTTAGATCAATTAAATCGCTATCGTTCAGAAGTAGCAGTAGCAAGTCTTGTTGTTCATGAAATCCTTTATGGCTGTTGGCGTTTACCAGCATCTAAACGCAAGGATTCTTTATGGAAATACATTAAAGATTCTGTGTTAGATTTGCCTGTGTTTGATTATGATCTCAAAGCTGCAAAATGGCACGCACAGGAAAGAGCTAGATTATCAAAAATTGGTAAAACACCTGCTTTTATTGATGGACAAATTGCGAGTATTGCGTTCTGCAATGACTTGATTTTAGTAACAAACAATATGGCAGATTTTCAGGATTTTGAGGATCTGATAATTGAGAATTGGTTTATTAAATGAGGGACTAACTGTAGAACAAATTGCTCGGATACTTGAGTTAGAGATCGAAGTGGTGAAAACTTGCAATCAAACAGCAAAGTAGTAAATAGACATTTGATCATCTGATTGAAACCAATACCTAAACCCACATAAAGTGGGTTTAATTAGCGTCTAATTGTAGGATTAGAGGATCTTAGCTCCGCGTAGACCAAATAACAAGCCTACAGCTACACCCATAAACACGCCTAGAAAGACAATATATTCAACTACAGCCATTTGTTTTGCTCCAGATTAGTTACTTATTTCTATTCAATCATCAATAATTCTGAAAAGGAACAGGGAATAGAAAAGAGGTTGTCAACTTAGGGTAAAATACCCAGACGAGTGATTATATTAGGTTTAGGGAATGAGTTCTGTAATTAAAGTAGATATACCAGAAAAATCTTATGATATTACCATTGCACCTGGGAGTTTAGATCAACTAGGTGAACAAATGGCGAGTTTGAAACTAGGTAAGAAAGTATTGCTAGTTTCCAACCCGATGATATTTAAATATTATGGCGAAAGAGCGATCGCCTCTTTAGAAAATGCCGGTTTTCAAGTCGTCAGCTACAACCTACCCCCCGGAGAACGCTACAAAACTCTCAACTCCATTCAAAAACTCTACGACATCGCCCTGGAAAATCGCCTAGAACGCTCCTCAACAATGGTGGCATTAGGAGGAGGTGTTATTGGTGATATGACAGGCTTTGCTGCCGCTACATGGCTCAGAGGCATCAACGTAGTCCAAGTTCCCACCAGTCTCCTCGCAATGGTAGACTCAGCTATTGGTGGAAAAACTGGCGTAAATCATCCCCACGGCAAAAACTTGATTGGTGCATTCCATCAACCCAGTTTAGTTTTAATTGACCCAGAAGTCTTAAAAACCCTACCAGCTAGGGAATTTCGAGCAGGAATGGCAGAGGTGATCAAATACGGGATCATTTGGGACACCGAACTGTTTACTCAACTAACAGCAAGCAAACACCTTGACCAACTCCGCTATGTGAAATCCGACCTGATAAACAGCATATTAACTCATTCCTGTCAAGCAAAGGCAGATGTTGTCAGCAAAGATGAAAAAGAATCTGGGTTAAGAGCAATTTTAAATTATGGTCATACTATCGGTCATGCAGTAGAAAGCCTGACAGAGTACCGTTTATTCAAACACGGTGAAGCTGTTGGCATTGGTATGGTAGCAGCCGGAGACATTGCTGTAAAATTAGGACTTTGGACACAAGCAGACACAGAACGTCAAAACGCCTTAATCAAAAAAGCAGGTTTACCCACCCAAATACCCGCAGATTTAGATATTGAAGCTCTTATTGATGCTTTGCAATTAGACAAAAAAGTTAAATCTGGCAAAGTCCGCTTTGTCCTACCAACCCAAATTGGTAGAGTAAAAATCACCGACGAAGTACCAACAGAAATCATCAGAGAAGTATTAAAGTAGGGGCGGGGTCTCCCCGCCCTTTTCAACCGGGGTCTCCCCGCCCTTTTCAACCGGGGTCTCCCCGCCCTTTTTAACTTTTTAACACCACATCGTGCTAAACTGGCAAAGGTGCTGAACCATTCAATTGCCGAGCAGCATTGATGCAAACTGGACAATCACAGCCAAATAGCTTGATAGCTAAATCGCTTTCAGCATCAGAAAATTCTAGTTCTTTAGGATTATTTGTATCCCCTTGTGCCACTTGCATAGGTTCTTTAGCAACGCTCAAAGGAGTATTGCTCACCTGTATACATACCTTTTTCGGAGTTGCTGAATGGGGAGACATGACACAAGATTCATGAGTACCAGCAGTGTCAACTGTTTGACTAGCATGAGCAGGTCTAGCCATCATCACCATAGATAACATGGATGTAAACAACACGGGGCTAGAAATCAAAGTTAAAATAAATCTTTTGTTCATGTACTGTTAAAAACCTTGTTATTAGGGAAATAAACCAATTTATCTTTTCCGACAACTTGGTTGTTAATCAGTCTATCTTAGTCTAAGAAGAGGGAACAGGGAACAGGAGAAAGGAAATATTTATCTTTTTATTGCTTTTTACCAATTACCCGTAATTACTAATATTACGTGAATTTTTGATTTTGTATTTAAAATCGGTTACATAAAATTAGAGTAAATACCCATTAAGATATAATCCAGATTATGTTTTGATTTAAGGATTAAGTTTTTGCTAGGAATAACAAGCATCAATTTAGATAATTTATCTATTTGGGTAGAACAAGCCAAAACCCAAGCAGCACAAGGTAAAGTCATTGAACGCATTCCCAAATTAGCTACAGCTAATCCTAACTCATTTGCTGTTTATATAAGTTGTGAATCAGGAGAAAATTATAGTTTAGGAGATACCGATTGTGTATTTCCATTCATGAGTGTCATTAAACCATTTTCTTTACTATACCTGCTGGAATATTATGGAGAAAAACAGGTTTTGCAATGGGTTGGTGTTAAACCCTCGGATGCGCCTTTTAATTCTTTATTGCAATTAAAAGAAGATAAGGGATATCCTCGCAACCCTATGATTAATAGTGGTGCTATTACTCTTGCTGATAAGTTACCAGGAAAAGATGGACATGAATGTACAAAATTATTTTGTCAATGGTTAAATGAATTAGCAGGTACTCAATTATATATAGATATAAATACTCTAGCTTCCGTTCGTGCTAGTCGCTCCCAAGTCAATGTAGATATTGCTAACTATCTCTACGAGTCGGGAAATTTAAATAATATTGAATTATCTCTAGACGTTTATGAACAAATATGCTGTATCTCTGGACGGGTAGATGATTTAGCCAAACTGGGAAAAGTATTAGCCTGTAAAAGCGAAGTTATAAATAATAAACACCGTCAAATTGTGAATACGGTGATGTTAACTTGTGGTTTATATGAAGCTTCCGCAGAATACGCTGTGAAAATTGGCTTACCAATAAAATCGGGTATTGGTGGTGGACTTATTGCCATTATACCAAATCAGGGAGCGATGTCTTCGGCAAGTGCGGCGATCGCCAGCTACAGTCCTGCTTTAGATATTACAGGTAATCCTGTAGCTGGTTTAGCACTCATGGAAACTTTATCTCAAAATTTACAACTGAGTATTTTTGGTTAATTACTCCTGAATTTGAGATTGCTTAGACGAACCTGTATCTGGTTTATCCAGATTTAATTCTTTTATTTCTGTGACTTTGGTTTCTGGAATTGGTGTAACTTCAGGAATTGGTTGTTTTTCGACTTTAGTTTCTGGTATTGGTGTAACTTCAGGAATTGGTTGTTTTTCGACTTTAGTTTCTGGTATTGGTGTAACTTCAGGAAGTTTAACTTCAGGAATTGGTTGTTTTTCGACTTTGGTTTCTGGTATTGGTGCAGGGGTGGGTTCAGTAACTGGAATCCTAGCTGTATAAGTTGGGTCTACAATGCCCCGAACTTCATCTGCTGTCAATTCCCCTCTGACAATTTTAGAAAGAGTATCTTGACCATTGGGTTGGTAATTAATTAGTCTGATTGTGGTATTAAAGGCATTTTTCACAGGTTGTCCTTCATTATCAAGGAATTCCAGTTTCACCCAGGTTTTACCAGGTTTAAAGCCTTTAAGATAAATAGTTTGCCAACGATCAAGAATAAAGCTTTCACCATTAACCGTACTACGAATACGCCAATTGCTCATTGTATCGTCAGGATTAGTCTCAGCAACACTGTGCAACGGTGCGTTAGTCAAGTAGAAATCCAGCATAATTGGTTCTGCCCCATAACCACCAGTAGGACGACTATAAGTCAGTAGAGGTAATTTAGAATCTGGGTTGTTTTCCTCAGTTTTCGTCAAAACGTGAAATGTGGTTTGAGCATAAGCGCCTTCATTTTTAAAACTTTCATGCCACGGACGAGAAGCAAAAACGCGAAGAGTATGCGTACCTGGAGATAAGTCTGACAATACCACCGGCTGATTTAAGTCATAAACAGCTATATAAGGTTGATTGTCCAAAATTAGGTGCAAATGGGGTCCAAGTTGCCATTGAGGGTCTTTAAATATCGGTAAGTCCTTAACCTGCAACCGGACTTTAACTATATTGTCTGGAAGAATTTCATCTACTTGGGGACTAAGGATGCTGACTTGAGGTTGATAACCTTCTAGACTGGGACGCAATGCTTGGATCACATCAGGTGGTGCGGTTTCTGAAAAAGTCCCAGAAATTTCTGAGGCTGGGAGCGTTTTCATGAAAGGATTGGTAGATACTTCCTGGCTGTTTGCTGCTTCAACACAACTACTTAAGTTTAAAACTAGCACTAATGTAGTAAACCATTTAATAATTGCGAATCTCTTGGAGAAAAGTTGCTCAAAAAATTTTTTGCACCCAGTGTTCATGTTTTTATTCCGTAATAGTTTTTAACAATTAACGCCATTATTGTGGCGCAAATTATGACTCATGGACTATGGATAAGAGCATAAATCTACTACCAAAGTTATAAATTTACCTACTTTTATCCGCTTAAAATGTCGGATAAGTGATTTTTTTGACTTATTTTCAGAAAATAAATTTGGTTTCAAGCCGATGATTTTAGGTAAAAGTAGCCAAATGGCGGGAGTTTGAGGGGCTTTGCGTATGAATCATAAGGTTTTCAAATTGTTGTTCTTTGTAAATTAAATGAAGAGTCTATTGACTTTTGGACAATGTATAGCAACTTATAAAGCCGATGAGACAATAAATTTGGCTATTTTTAATTATTGTTAACAGGTCTATAACAATGTGCAAGTTCAGACTCTATAATTCAACAGAAACAACTTTTCTTTTCCACACGGCAACCGCATCGCTAGTCCAGAACAATCTGAAAACGGCGACTGTGTTATTCTAGGTGGTATTCATGATTCCCCATTCCTTATAGAGAGGAGGTCGAATGACGATTAGTCCTCCGGAGCGAGAGGAAAAAAAAGCAAGAGTGATTGTTGACAATGACCCGGTTCCTACCTCATTTGAAAAATGGGCAAAGCCAGGGCATTTCGACAGATCCTTAACCAGAGGCCCAAAAACCACAACCTGGATTTGGAACCTCCATGCCCTCGCCCATGATTTTGATACACATACAAGCGATTTAGAAGACATTTCCCGCAAGATATTCGCCGCTCACTTCGGCCATTTGGCTGTAGTAGCAATCTGGTTGAGCGGAATGTTGTTCCACGGTGCTAAGTTCTCTAACTACGAAGCTTGGCTGGCTGACCCATTAGGAGTTAAGCCCAGCGCCCAAACAGTTTGGTCTATTGTTGGGCAAGACATTTTAAACGGTGATATGGGCGGCGGTTTCCGCGGCATTCAAATCACCTCTGGCTTGTTCCAAGTATGGCGTGGCTGGGGTATCACTAGCTCCTTCCAGCTATATGTAACTGCAATTGGCGGCTTGGTATTAGCAGGCTTGTTCTTATTTGCTGGCTGGTTCCACTACCACAAACGCGCTCCTAAACTGGAATGGTTTCAGAATGTGGAGTCAATGCTGAATCATCACTTATCAGTATTGCTAGGCTGTGGTTCTTTAGGATGGGCTGGTCACTTAATCCACGTTTCTGCACCAATCAACAAATTGTTAGATGCAGGTGTGGCAGCTAAGGACATCCCTTTGCCTCATGAATTGCTGTTTGATACAGCAAAAATGGCAGAACTTTATCCTGGTTTCGCTAGTGGTTTAACACCGTTCTTTACCTTAAATTGGGGAGCTTACGCTGATATCCTCACATTTAAGGGTGGTTTAAACCCAGTTACAGGCGGCTTGTGGATGACTGATATTTCTCATCACCACCTAGCGATCGCTGTACTGTTCATCATTGCTGGTCATATGTACCGTACCAACTGGGGTATCGGTCATAGCATTAAAGATATTCTAGAAGCTCATAAAGGTCCTTTCACTGGCGAAGGTCACAAAGGTCTTTACGAAAACCTCACCACTTCTTGGCACGCTCAATTAGCTACTAACCTAGCTTTCTTGGGTTCCTTGACAATCATCATCGCCCATCATATGTACGCGATGCCTCCCTATCCTTACTTGGCAACTGATTACGCAACACAATTGTGTATCTTCACTCACCATATTTGGATCGGTGGTTTCTTGATTGTGGGTGGTGCGGCTCACGCAGCCATCTTCATGGTGCGCGATTATGATCCTGTTGTTAACCAAAACAACGTTTTAGATCGCGTGATTCGTCACCGTGACGCTATCATTTCTCACCTCAACTGGGTTTGTATTTTCTTAGGCTTCCACAGCTTTGGTTTGTACATCCACAATGACACCATGCGTGCTTTGGGTCGTCCCCAAGATATGTTCTCCGACAGCGCAATTCAATTACAGCCAGTATTTGCTCAGTGGGTGCAAAACCTGCACACATTAGCTCCTGGTAACACAGCACCTAACGCTCTTCAAGTAGTTAGTCATGCTTTTGGTGGTGGAATTGTTGCTATCGGCGATAAGATCGCGATGATGCCCATCACATTGGGTACAGCGGACTTCATGGTTCACCACATCCACGCTTTCACCATTCACGTTACCGTCCTCATCTTGCTCAAAGGTGTATTGTACGCCCGCAGTTCTCGTCTGATTCCAGACAAAGCTAACTTAGGCTTCCGATTCCCTTGCGATGGTCCAGGTCGTGGCGGTACTTGCCAAGTTTCTGGTTGGGATCACATCTTTCTCGGACTCTTCTGGATGTATAACTCCTTGTCAATTGTAATTTTCCACTTTAGCTGGAAGATGCAGTCTGATGTCTGGGGAACAGTAGATGCAGATGGCACAGTAAATCATATTACTGGCGGCAACTTTGCTGAAAGTGCTATCACCATCAACGGTTGGTTACGTGACTTCTTGTGGGCGCAAGCTACACAAGTAATCAACTCCTACGGAACTGAATTGTCCGCTTACGGACTCATGTTCTTAGGCGCTCACTTCGTTTGGGCGTTCAGCTTAATGTTCCTGTTCAGTGGTCGTGGCTACTGGCAAGAACTAATTGAGTCCATTGTATGGGCGCACAATAAACTGAAAGTAGCCCCAACAATTCAGCCTCGCGCACTGAGCATCACTCAAGGTCGGGCTGTAGGTGTGGCTCACTACCTATTAGGAGGAATTGCTACCACTTGGGCATTCTTCCACGCACACATCCTTTCAGTAGGATAAAAATCAGTGGAATTTTGGGTTTTGGATTCTAAGATTTGAGATTTAATCCAAAATCCAAAATCTGAAATCTAAAATTTTGCTGACAAATAATGGCTAAAGGTCAGAGGACAGATCACACCTATGGCAACAAAATTTCCAAAATTTAGCCAGGATCTCGCACAGGACCCGACTACTCGTCGGATTTGGTATGCGATCGCTACAGGCAACGACTTTGAAAGCCACGATGGCATGACGGAAGAGAATCTTTACCAAAAGATTTTCGCTACGCACTTCGGTCACTTGGCAATCATCTTCCTGTGGGCATCCAGCCTCCTGTTCCACGTAGCCTGGCAAGGTAACTTTGAACAGTGGATTAAAGATCCCCTGCATGTCCGTCCCATTGCCCATGCAATTTGGGACCCTCACTTCGGTGAAGCTGCAATTGACGCTTTCACTCAAGCTGGTGCAAGCAATCCTGTAAACATTGCTTACTCTGGTGTTTATCACTGGTGGTACACCATCGGGATGCGGACAAACAGCGAACTATATACTGGTTCCGTTGGTTTGCTGCTGTTGTCAGCATTGTTATTGTTTGCTGGCTGGTTACATTTACAACCCAAGTTCCGTCCTAGCCTCTCTTGGTTCAAGAGCGCTGAACCCCGTCTAAATCACCACCTGGCTGGTTTGTTCGGTGTTAGCTCCTTAGCTTGGACTGGTCACTTGGTTCACGTTGCTATTCCTGAATCCCGTGGTATTCACGTGGGTTGGGATAACTTCTTAAGTGTAGCTCCCCATCCAGAAGGTTTAACTCCTTTCTTCACAGGTAACTGGGGCGTTTACGCTCAAAACCCTGACACCGCCGGCCATTTGTTTGGTACTTCCACTGGTGCGGGGACTGCGATTCTCACCTTCTTGGGCGGTTTCCACCCCCAAACAGAATCCTTGTGGTTGACTGACATGGCTCACCACCACTTGGCGATCGCAGTTTTGTTCATCATTGCTGGTCATATGTACCGGACTAACTTCGGAATTGGTCACAGCATCAAAGAAATGCTGAACTCCAAATCTGGTTTAGTTCCCGGTAGCAAAAGCGAAGGTCAGTTCAACCTGCCCCACCAAGGTCTTTACGACACCATCAACAACTCCCTGCACTTCCAGTTGTCATTAGCTTTGGCATCTTTGGGAACTATTTGTTCCTTGGTAGCGCAGCATATGTACGCTCTGCCTCCTTATGCCTTCATCGCTAAGGACTACACAACACAAGCAGCGTTGTACACCCACCACCAGTACATCGCTGGTTTCTTGATGGTTGGTGCTTTTGCTCACGCAGCAATCTTCTGGGTTCGTGACTACGACCCCGAACAAAACAAAGGTAACGTCCTTGACCGGATGTTACAACACAAAGAAGCGATTATTTCCCATCTTAGCTGGGTATCTCTCTTCTTAGGTTTCCACACATTAGGTTTATATGTTCACAACGACGTAGTTGTTGCGTTCGGTACTCCTGAAAAACAAATCCTAATTGAGCCAGTATTTGCTCAATTCATCCAAGCAGCCCAAGGTAAAGCTCTGTATGGCTTGAATGTACTGTTATCTAACCCCGACAGTATTGCTTACACCGCTTACCCCAATGCTGGTAACGTTTGGTTGTCTGGCTGGTTAGATGCCATCAACTCCGGCACAAATTCCTTGTTCTTGACCATTGGACCTGGGGATTTCTTGGTTCACCACGCTTTCGCTTTAGCTATCCACACCACCACCTTGGTACTCGTTAAGGGTGCTTTGGATGCTCGTGGTTCTAAACTGATGCCCGATAAAAAGGACTTCGGTTATGCGTTTCCTTGCGACGGTCCAGGCCGTGGCGGTACTTGCGATATCTCCGCATGGGACTCTTTCTACCTGTCCATGTTCTGGATGTTGAACACCATTGGTTGGGTAACCTTCTACTGGCACTGGAAACACCTCGGTATTTGGCAAGGTAACGTTGCTCAGTTTAACGAAAACTCTACCTACCTGATGGGCTGGTTCCGTGACTACCTCTGGGCTAACTCTGCTCAGTTGATTAACGGTTACAACCCCTACGGAATGAATAACTTGTCTGTTTGGGCTTGGATGTTCCTCTTTGGACACCTAATCTGGGCAACTGGTTTCATGTTCCTCATCTCTTGGAGAGGTTACTGGCAAGAGTTAATTGAAACCTTGGTTTGGGCGCATGAACGCACTCCTCTAGCTAACTTGGTTCGTTGGAAGGACAAGCCCGTTGCTCTCTCCATTGTTCAAGCTCGTGTGGTTGGTTTAGCTCACTTCACTGTTGGTTACATCGTCACCTACGCAGCGTTCCTCATTGCTTCCACTGCTGGTAAGTTCGGTTGATAGGATACTAACTACTGGTTGTAGGTAATTAAAAATCCCCCGCCATGAGGTGGGGGATTTTTTGATGCCATTAACCACTATTTACATCCATATAACTACTCCTATGGCTTACGCCACCCTAGGCTATCAGCAAACCCTACAAAGATATTACTTAGTTTCCATCCAATTATCCCCTGCATGAATATCAACAACTAAAGGCACAGATAAAGAAACTGCATTTTCCATCACTAACTTAACTTGTGGTTGCAATTCTTCCCACTCTGGAGGAGGAACTTCAAACACTAATTCATCATGAACTTGCAACAACAACCGCGCTTGATATTTCTTCAGAACCTCATGCAATTGCACCATTGCTATTTTGATAATATCTGCACTAGAACCTTGAATTGGTGCATTAGCAGCAGAACGGAGTAACCCAGCATCATATTGACCTAAATTCTTTAATTTCTGTAAATTAATATCTTCTAACTTACTACCTTTTAACTGCCGTAAACTATTACTAGTAAACTCAAAATAACGTCGTCTACCCAAAATAGTTTCGACATAACCATAGGCGATCGCTTCTTTTTTCACTTTCTCCAAATATGTAAAAACATTGGCATATCTTTCATTAAATCGCTCAATAAATACCTTCGCATCTGTCGGATTTATTCCCGTTTCTCTAGCGAATTTTTGCACTCCCATCCCATAAATTACTCCGAAATTAATCGTCTTCGCAAAACGCCGTTCATCTGAAGAAATATCTTCTTTCTCAAAGACTAATTTCGCCGTCACAGTATGAATATCTTCATTTTGCTGGTAAGCTTGAATTAACACAGGTTCTTGACTCAAATGCGCCAAAATCCTTAACTCAATTTGTGAGTAATCAGCAGCTACCATTAACCAACCTGATTCCGGTAAAAAAGCTTTTCTAATTTGGCGGCTAAAAGCAGTGCGAATCGGGATATTTTGTAAATTGGGATGAGAGGAAGATAATCTACCTGTAGAAGTTGCAGTTTGGTTAAAATCAGTATGTAATCTTTGACTTTTGGGATGTACTAAAGCTGGTAAAGCATCTACATAGGTAGATTTTAATTTTGACAAAGTCCGATTTTCAATAATTGCTTCTACAAAACCAGTATGATCAACTTCTTGAAGTTTTTCTAAAGTTGCTGCGTCTGTAGAATAACCAGTTTGAATTTTGCGGGAATATTTGGTACTTAAGCCTAATTTCTCAAAAAGAATATGACTCAACTGTTTAGGAGAACCTAAGTTAAATTTTTCTCCAGCAATTTCGGTAGCTATTATTTCTAACTTAGCTAATTCTGTTTCTAATTGCTGTGAAAGTTCTTTTAGATAATCTGAATTAATCCGAACTCCCGTATATTCAACTTCCGCCAAGACTGCTTCTAAGGGTTGTTCAACTTCATTTAATAGTTTATATAAAGTTGGAGTTTCTACTAACTTTTTCCGTAATTTCGGGACTAATGCAAATGTAGAATAAACATCCATTCCGCAATAATCAGCAACCGCAGCAATACTAATATCAGCGATAGTCTTTCCTTTAGGAACTAAATCTCCATAGCTTTTCACACTCAATCCCAAATATCGCAAAGATAAATCACTTAAATTATGACTACTATCGGGATTAATCAAATAACTAGCTAACATCGTATCAAATACCACTCCAGCTAAATTAATTCCTTGACACCGCAGAATTAGGCGATCAAATTTAGCATTTTGTAAAGCTTTGGGATAATCAGCACTTTCCAAAATCGGACGCAGTGCTTCTAATACTAAATCTCGACTTAAATTATCGCCGATTTTATGACCAATGGGAATATAAGCAAGTTCATCTGATTCTGTTCCCCAACAGCAACCAATTCCCACCAAATCCGCATCTCGTGGTTCTAAAGCAGTAGTTTCTGTATCCCAAGCAACGGGGTTCTCTGGATTTGTGAGTTTGCTTAAAAGTTTTACCAATTCTGTTAATTTAGCTTCTGTATTAATAATGCGTGGCTGAATTGGTGAAGCATTTTGTTTTATTTCTTGTGCTGTATCGTCTGCACTAAAAAACCATAAATCATCATCTGTTTCTGCTGTGATTTCCCCTACCTTATTCTCTACAACTTCTCCGCCAAATTTTTGTTGTATTTCATTAATTGTCTCTAAAAATCTTTTAAACTCTAATTTCTCTAAAATCGGAATCAGTAAGTTATTATCAAAACCTGTTAACTGACAATCTTCTAAATCAACTTCTAGAGGAACATCACAAACTATCTCAGCTAAATAACGAGATTTTTCTGCGTCTTCTTTACCAGTAATTAGTTTTTTCTGAGTCGCACCTTTAATATCATCTATAGCTGCATAAATTTCTGCCAAAGAATTATAAGTATTTAATAATTGAACTGCTGTTTTTTCCCCAATTCCTTTAACTCCGGGAATATTATCTGATTTGTCACCACATAAGGCCTTAAAATCAACAATTTGTTTAGGTAATACTCCTAATTTCTCTTTTACTTCTTCGGCTCTAAATTCAGCAATACTATTTGTAGAACGTTTTAATGCTTCCGGAGAGAAGTTTAAAACTGTAATTTCTTTATCAGCATCAATTAGTTGAAATAAATCCCTATCCCCGGAAAGTATTTTAACTCGATACCCAGAAGCTGCGGCTTTTTGTGCTAATGTTCCCAGTACGTCATCTGCTTCATAACCAGGTGCAGTGACTATGGGTAAATTCAAGCTTTGTAATAACTCATAGAGGTTTTCTAAGTCGAGAATAAAGTCTTCTGGAGTTTCCGCACGTCCAGCCTTGTAAGTATCATCAGCTTCATGACGGAAAGTAGGTAAAGCCAAATCAAAAGCTACAGCTATAGCTTGCGGCTGTTGTGTGGCTATTACCTCTAGCAAACATTTAATAAAACCGAAACAAACACTAGTGGGGATACCAGCTTTTGTGCGAAGTCCTCCGTCTCTACCTTTAGCAAAAGCAAAGTAGGAACGAAAAGCTAGAGAATGTCCATCTACAAGGATGAATATGGGTTTGTTGATAACGGAAGAATTAAAAGTCAACTGCTTAACCAAATTAGAAACTTATTACATTCTAATTTTTTTTCTCCAGATTTAATATGCAACATAGTAAGTAGTCTATCAACCCGAAAATGACAGGTGATTTTAGTATTTATACTTATTGACAGAATTGCCTCTATCTTGATTTGTGACCAATGATGCTAACCTATTTAGAGGAGATATTTATTTTTGCCTTTTACCTGTTAATTCTGAACTGTTACTGATGTACCTATACTCACTTGGCTATACAACATTCGCACATCAGAATTACGCATTCTCAGACAGCCGTGAGAAACGGCTGCCCCTACCAGGTCAACATTCGGCGTACCATGAAAGCCAATTTCATTACGGCCATCTGACCAGAAACCAATCCATCTATCTCCCAAAGGACTATCAGTACCGCCCTCAAAAACAGCCCCTGTAATAGGGTGTCGCCAGATGGGATCGTGTTCTTTGTGGATAACTTTAAAATTGCCAGTTGGTGTTTCCCAACCCTTTTTACCGATAGCGATTGGGTAACTAGCTATTACTTCATCATATCGAGAAACATAAACACGGCGATCGCTCAAATCTACTACAACTTGAGTTGTATTTGATACTGGTATTGATCCCTGAGAATTATTGACTAGATCTGTAACTTGCTCCTGGCTTGACTTTTGTGTTTTCCAAACAGCAGCTTTTTGGGGAGAGTTAGGCACAGAAGCCGCAATTGCACTGTTGCCAATTTCCACTGATGAACCCTGTGGATAAACATCTGTGGATGCAAACTGATTTAATTGTCCTGTTGTTCTCATAGTGTGCCAATGGACGGCCAGAGATAAAATTGCCGTACCAAAACACAGAAACATGACCATACTCACTACAGATTCATTTCTTGCCATTGCCATCGCCTATTATTTATCCCTGACATATTTGGCTAAAGGTGAGTGAGCGCGGGAATTTTACCCATTACCACTCAAGCATTTAGTGGACAGTTCTCAATCTGATCACCACTCCTAACTCTAACAAAAAGTTAATTCATAGTCTTCTTTAGCTGATTCTTTCGTACTTACTTGACGATAGAATAAAATGCTGAAAACTCCTTTCTATATATATTTCCGTGTTTCGATTATAAATCCGTCACCTTACCGAGGAACTTTTGATCTATGATCCAGTCTAATAGACAGGAGTGATTTAACGCCAGTCTGATCCATGAGTCAATCCATTAGTGTATCTTGGTCAACAGTTGATGCCACCTATCCAACAGCATCGGTGCAAGTTGACAAACTCTCGAACCACGATCTCATTTTGCGCTGTCAAGTCGGATTGCGTCCAGAACGCGCTGCCTTTTCAGAACTGTTACGTCGCTACCAGACTCAAGTTGATCGAGTTTTATATCATTTAGCCCCCGATTGGTATGATAGAGCCGATTTAGCCCAGGAAGTTTGGATTCGTGTCTATAGGAATATTAACCGACTACAAGAACCTGCCAAGTTCCGAGGTTGGTTAAGTCGCATTGCCACAAATTTGTTTTATGATGAATTACGTAAACGCAAACGGGTCCCTAGTCCCCTATCATTAGATGCTCCCCGCACCTTAGATGATGGAGAAATGGATTGGGAAATTGCTGGTGATGTCCCAAGTCCAGATGAGCAACTAACTACTAGAGAATTTTATGAACAGTTGCGAGAAGCGATCGCCGACTTACCAGAAGTTTTTCGGACTACAATTGTTTTAAGAGAAATTGAAGGCATGGCCTATGAAGAAATTGCCGAAATTACCGGAGTTTCCCTGGGAACGGTGAAATCTAGAATAGCCAGAGCCAGATCAAGATTACAAACTCAGTTACAAAGCTATCTAGATACATAATCTACACCATGTTTCCTCAATTCTATGGCAGATTTTAAGAAATATTAAGGACTGTCAACGAAAATATATATTTTCTGCCATTGAGAAGCCAAAATGAATCAACGGGTACTATAAATATGGAGAAGCGCGATTGTTTCGAGTTATTAAGTGCTTACCTGGACGGCGAAGTTACAGCTACTGAACGTAGGCAAGTTGAAGAGTGGTTATTAACTGATGCTTCAATCAGATGCCTGTACAAAAGACTATTAAATCTTAGAAAAGGCTTGCATAGCATCCCTGTTCCCGCCAATTCTCAGTCATCAGAAGCAACGATTAACCAAGTTTTCGCCCATGTTAATCGCCGTTACCGTTTGAACTGGATGTTAGGTAGTGCCGCCGCAGTAGCTTGTATTTTGGCAGCAATATCTGGCTTATTACCCAGTAATTCCAGAATGCTAGAAATGGCCACAAGACAACCCACAGAATTAACACCAACAGCCTCAGATTCGCCCTTAATGGTGGCTGTAAATAACCCAGTGATTGAAATTCCCAAAACAGCAGTAGCACCTAGCGAGAAGCCAGTTAACAACCTCAATTAATTACCTGGCGGGTAGACTTTTTGTAATATCATAAAACACACCCAAGCCTAATCTGAAAATAAGTGGTTTAGCTTGTAAACCTCTATGTACTGGCGATTATAGGGGTTTTTTGATGTTGATTGATTTGTTCGCTAATTCGCTAAATGCTTGAAAAGCCAAATGCACCTTCACCAATTTGCTTGATAATTTTGTATCTACTCAGAAGTGTAGTCATCTGATTGGGATAAAAAAAGTTTTTTTAAATTAAATGTATTATATGACTCAACTTCCCACTTTTACCTAAATATTTTAATTTTTTTACATAAAATTACGTAAAGATGTTAGTACAATATTAACGAACCTGCGTGGACTCATGAAATAACCCACGCAGTTGAATTTTGTCTATTTAGCCACGTTCACGAAACCTACCGGGGACATGTTTCCAATCTCCCAATTTTCTTACCAACCTTGCATTTCCACTAATTCCATACACAAATCATTAATTTGCTCCAAATCAGGACGATGTGGTAAACTAGATTGCTCATAAAAAATATCCATTTGGGCAACCAAATCTTCCGCCATTTTTATCAACTCATCATAACTATAATCACCTCGTAAAATAGCCTTTAAATCATCAATATCACCAGCTAAATTTCTATCTACAATTAATTCTCCTGTCCGCAAAATTTCTAAACCACTGCGTAGTAATCGAATACAGTGCATTCCGTGTTTTAAATCATAACCTGATTTCTTTTCCATTTCTGCTCTAGCCGGATTTCTATTTTCCTGCCAAGATATATAAGCCTTCCATTCTCGCAACGCAATTTGATAGCTTTGACTTTTTTGCAAAAGCCGAATAAAATCTTTACGCCCATAAGTTAAATTTTGGGTATATGCCAAAGTTTCATCAGCTAAAGTGTATTGTTTCAAAACACCTTTAAAATCAATATCCGCAGTTAGCAATTTATATAACTGTTCTGATTCTTCCAAAAATTCAATTTTTCCCCTAATTAAAAGATAAAGATATTCCAAAAAGGCATTTAACTCATCCTTGCTTAACGGAATTTCATCCATAATATCAAAATCAGCGGGAATAGGTTTATTCGTAGGTGGATTTAATAACCATTTACGATGAGTTTCCATCTTCTTGATTTGAGCAAAAGCATAACCAGCATAAGTATGTTTTACCTTTTTACTGAAAAATAAATTACGGTGATTAATTAAATATTGTCCGACATTTGTTAAAAAAGGATAATTCGTTAACCACAGCAATTCTAAAACATTGGGATTTGCCCCAGCCAATAAATGAATAACCTTTCTTAATTCATAAATCACCGTATCTTCATTACCATCTATAAACGGAAATATCCCTGGTTCATCCCAACCCGAATCCTTTTGTTCAATACTATCAAAGCCTAAATAATAGCGTTTAGGAGCAATAAATACACCACGATAATCATAATCTGATTCAGGACGATTTAAACCATAACCATGACTACCAGCTAAACCCACAAAAATAGTTCTTTGTTCAACTTCAATTCTTTTCATCTTTATCTAAGTAGGTTAGCATTAAAAATCGTCGTTATGGCAAGGTAAGAGGCAAGAGTGAAGAGGGTTTGGGCGATTTTACTGTTCTTTACACAGATTGGTTTTCTTGTGTTCATCTACTTAATAAAAAGTAAACTTTTATTGTCAGCATGAACCTAAATTGTAACTGGTAATTAGTGCAATTATCAAATTTTTCAATATTCTCCCGATTTTCTTGAGTTTCACTTCGGTCTACCCAACCTACAATTTTCTCAAGACCGGGAATTTTAAGTCATTGATGAAAAATCTGAACCTGAATATGTAGTAAAAAAATCCGAGCAACCCTATTAAGTCGCTCAGATTAGTTAAAAAATCTTCCATCTGTGTCAGAATCAACTACAAATTCAAGAATAATCTTTTCGGAAATTAGTGGAGAATAAAATTATTTTTTCTAAAAGGTTGACTGATTAGCTACCAATCGGGTAACATATTGGATTGTCTGTCTAATTCCTGCTCGGATCAGGTAGACATACTTCAAAGGCTGGCAGAAGCTATAAATATAGCGTCTCTACAGGAGATAATAGCCAGCTACCTGTACGGCAACTCAAGGACAATTTTAATGACCTACGCGATTATCGAAACTGGCGGTAGACAAATGAAAGTAGAAGCAGGTCGCTTTTACGACATTGAACTACTAACCGCTGAACCAGATGAAAAAGTTACTATCAACGCAGTATTACTTGTACATCACGAAGGCGCAGTTTCCATTGGACGACCTTTAGTAGAAGGTGCGACAGTGGAAGGGACAATTATGCGACATTTCAGAGGTCGCAAAGTCCTGGTGTATAAGATGAAACCTAAAAAGAAAACCCGCAAAAAACGGGGACATCGCCAAGAAATTACCAGATTTTTGATTAATTCCATCAATCTTAACGGCGAAGTTTTAGCTTACGAAGAAGCCCCAAGGATGGCTGAAAGTCCGGTTATTAATGCTGATTTCGTGGCAGAAACCGCAGAAGAATCATAAATAAGGTTAAGTTGCTAGTTAAGGAATAGGTAAGAGGTGAGCAAGAGTAATTTAATTACCAATGATTAATCATCTTTTTCCTAGCCTAAACTAGATGACTAGCTGGGATAAATAAAGTAAATAGAAAAGAGGAAATCATGGCTCATAAGAAGGGAACGGGTAGTACACGAAACGGTCGTGACTCTAACGCTCAACGGCTAGGTGTAAAGCGTTACGGTGGACAAACTGTACGCGCAGGTAATATTCTCGTCCGTCAACGTGGTACTAAGGTTCACCCTGGTAATAATGTTGGTATCGGTAGTGATGATACTTTGTTTGCTTTAGTTGATGGTGTTGTTACCTTTGAAAGAAGAGGTAAAAGCCAGAAGAAAGTTAGCGTTTATCCAGTAGCGGTAGAAGCTGTAGAAGCGGTAGCTGGCTAGTACCGCAGAGCGGAAGTCAAAAGTCAAAACGAAGACAGTATAGGCTTTGTAACGATTGAGAATGGTTGGTTCACTTACGCCGCAGTGTACTAGTTATTTATTAGTCACTAGCCATTAGTTAATGACTAATGACTAATGACTAATTCTAAATGTAGTAATTGATAAGTGCGCCCAATCCTAAACCTAGCAGTGAGCAAGAGGATATATAGCCAAAAGCTAGTGCTGGTTTTAAACCGACTGATTGAAAGTCTATTTTAGCTAAAATAGTGGCGCAGATAATAAGTAACGTATCAAGAAATACTCGAAACCAGGCAATCATTAGAAAAAATAGGAAAGCTGCTAAGATAGCCACCAAAAAAGTCCTCGCGTTTGACTTGAAGAAAATATGAGAATAATCATCAAGTTTTAGCCAAGGGTTGGTGACGGAAATTAGAGATAGCAGGACAGTTAGCACAGTTATCAGCCGTACATACCAAGGGGCTTTTTCTTCAAATATCACCCAGCCTAATGTACTGTAACTCAGCAATACAAGTGTTAGAGAAAACCAAGGAATTTTTTTCAAAATTGACATATAGCAAAAGTCAGGAGGTAGGGGCGCAGGGCCTGCGCTCAGTCAGAAGTCAGGACGACGGAAAAAGGAAATTTCTTCCCTAGTTCTTATAAACTTGGCGGTTGCTATAACTGGAAAAGTTCTGTACCCCACTCAGTTACGAATCGTTATATACTAGTATTTTCAATATCAGTTGCATTCATTATTTCACAGATTTACTGAACCTATAAGGTTTCTAAAGGTTGAATTTCACTCCTGATTCCCATTTCGGGAGAATAAATATCAACATTTAGTTAAATTGTTCATAAATATTTGTAAACTGTTAGCAGTTGAGTAGCCATCTGGTATATCATAAAGGATTGATCATGAGACAACTTGTTATCGTCGAGCGCGTATGCCTAATTGGTCATATCGTTTCTATGGTATTTGGACTGGTGGGAATACTGATTGTTATTCCCAATGCTGAGATGATTGTCAGCTTATCAGAAGTTGGACAAAGTGTCATGCAGTGGAGCATGGCGGGCGGCGGTGTGGTATATATGATTTTAGGAGCGCTAGGAGTGTTCCTCTATGCTTACCGAACTTTAGGTTTGGGACGCGCTTTAGGATTTTTAATACCATCTGTATTAATTTCGTTGACTAGTGAATTATTAGGAACTAGCACTGGCTTTCCTTTTGGCCACTACAGCTATTTAAGTGGTTTGGGTTATAAGATTTCCGGGTTAGTACCTTTTACAATTCCCCTTTCATGGTTTTACGTGGGATTAGTTTCTTATGTATTGGCGCGGGCGGGTTTAGAGGTAGATAAAAAACCCAGTTTGTTCCGTCACGTGGGAGCAATTGTTTTGGGGGCTTTACTGCTCACTTCTTGGGATTTTGTGCTTGACCCAGCTATGAGTCAAACTTCTCTTCCCTTCTGGTATTGGCAACAACCTGGGGCTTTCTTTGGAATGCCTTACCAAAACTTTGCAGGTTGGATGGGTACTGGGTCGTTATTTATGACTGTTGCGGCTTTGTTATGGAGCAAAAGCCCGATTAAATTGGATAAGTACCAATTGAATGTCCCTTTATTAGTTTATTTGGGTAATTTTGGTTTTGCGACAGTGATGAGTTTGGCGGCTGGGTTTCCTATCCCGGTATTGCTAGGTGTGGCGTTAGGTGTAGCTCCTGCTGTCCTACTGTGGTTTAAGGGTTCTAACGCACCTGCAACGGTAAATATTGAAGCAGCTACTAAGGAAGTTGCTGTTGCTAATGTGAAGGTTGCTTTTAAATAAGAATAGGAAAGAGGGAATAAGAAAAGCAATTTTTGTAATTTCCTCTTTCCAAATTGCGTCAGGAGTCAGAAGTTAGAACGAAGGAGGAAAGGAAGAATTATCTACAACATGAAAAAGTGCCTACAATTATTATCTAGGGTTTCAGAGTTTAGTTAGAAAATTTAGGTGCGGCGTTGTTTAATATTACCTGCTGAATGTGGGCTCATAAATTAGCAGATTAGGTACTGAAGAACTATTTCAAAAATATCAATAATCTGAGTTACATTTGCAGAATGTGGGTTGTCAATGCGTCAGCCCTAAAATAATCCCCCAAACCTTTTCACTGGAAGGTAATGGGGGGAATTTTCATGTTGCAGCAAAAAGTGAATTTAACTCTAGTGAACAGTAGAGAAGTTAAGCTTTAAATAAGGAAGAGTTAATTTTACATGAATTTTCTCCAAACCAGATTTCTGTAACGCTTCTTTCTTCTTTCTCCTGGCTGGGCGCAGACCCTGCGCCCCTACATCCTGACTTCAATTACTCCTCATAACCTTGGGTACTACTAGGACTTTATCAACCCGATTTCCGTCCATATCCATAACTTCAAACCGCATACCATCCCATTCAAAATGATCTGCGGCTGCGGGAATCCGGCCTAAATGGGTGATGACAAAACCGCCTAATGTTTGATAATTTCCTCTTTCTTCATGTTCTAATTCTTCAAGATCAAATAGTTCTAAAAATTCTTCTATGCCTAACATTCCATCTACTAACCAAGAACCATCTTCCCGTTGTACGGCTTCAGGTTCTTCTTGTCCTGGTTCTGTGGGAACATCACCGACGATTTCACTCATGATGTCATTGAGGGTGACTAAGCCTTGAATTACGCCATATTCATCTACGACTAAAGCCATGTGTGTGACGGTTTGTTTGAATAATTCTAAAACTTTTAAACCGCGTGTGCTTTCGGGGACAAATACGGGTTGACGTAACCCTAGAGTTAAGTCTAAGGGTTCGTTGCGTAAACTTCTGGCTAATAGGTCGGTGACGGGAATAATCCCCAGAACGTTATCTAGTCCTTCTTGACAAATGGGATAGCGAGAATAGCTGCTTTCTGCCATTTTTTGGCGGTTTTCTTCGGGGGGATCTTCCAAGTCTAACCAAACTATATCAGGTCGGGGTGTCATAAAGGAGGTGACGGGGCGATCGCCTAACCGGAAAACTCTCTCTACCATGTCCTGTTCTGCTTCTTCAAATGTTCCCGCTTCTGTCCCTTGTTCAATAAGAATTTTGATTTCTTCTTCTGTGACTTGTGGTTCAGCAGAGGGGGTAATTCCCAATATTCGCAAAACTAAATCTGTAGATGCGCTCAAAAGATAAACTATGGGTGAAGCAATTTTCGCTAAAGCCCGCATGGGTATGGCTACTGAAGCAGCGATTTTTTCGGGGTTATTTAAAGCCAGACGTTTGGGGACGAGTTCACCAACAATCAGGGAAAAATAGGTGATGAGTAAGACTACGATGCCAAAGGCGATCGCATTGCTATAATTAGCTAAAATTGGAATTAGCTTGATATAATCTTCTAATCTTTTGGCAATGGTCGCACCACCAAAGACACCATTGAGAATATTAATCAGTGTAATCCCTACCTGGACGATGGAAAGAAAATGATTGGGAGATTCGGCGAGTCTTAATGCAGCTTTGGCGTTGACATCTCCTTGGTTAGCTAACTGCTGTAGTCTGACTTTCCGGGCTGAAACTACGGCCATTTCCGACATGGAAAATAACCCATTGGCGAAAATTAGCACTAAAATCGTTAAAATTTCAAACGTGAAGGAAGACATTTTTAAAATTGCTGGTATAAAGAATAGAAGTATACGGTGATCAAAAGTTGCCCAGTGTTCATTCAATCAGACTGATCTTAGTATCCAGTATTTTAGGTAATTCTCTAAATACTTTGACTATACACAAAGTAGTAGCTATATTGCTTCTGTCTATGAGTAGTTCGGTTTGATTCTTTCCTCTTTATCGTCAAGAGAGGGGTTAACACTTTTAAAATGGTTAATAGGAAATACTTCGAGATTTTCACGTTAGCAGCGACTTCCTTTTTTTAGCGTAAAACTTATGGCCTTTTCTTCTATTGTGCGTGCTTTAACACAATTTGTCACTAGCAAGTGTTTTAATTAATAAAGCACTTTTAATAACGCTTAGTTACAATAATTAAAGGAAGTAAGTTGAAAAACCCGGATGAAACCTGTCCCAATTCGTCGCGTTAGGTACTGTAGTATTTTCAGTCTGGCTATTGATAATTGCCCAATTTACTAAAAATATGGTTTAATATTTAGTTAATATTATTTACTATTCAATGAGAGAAATGAAATCTTTATTTTCTACAATATCAAAACAAATAGAATTACCTTTGCAATTAGTAATTTATCCAAATAAATTTACTTTTATTGACTTGTTTGCAGGTATCGGTGGATTTAGAATTGCTTTAGAAAAATTAGGTGGTCAATGTTTGGGTTATTCTGAAATAGATAAACAAGCTAGTAAAGTGTATCAACAAAATTTTATTAATTATTTAAATAAAAATGAGATTGAATTAGGAGATATTACAAAAATCAATCAACTACCTATTAATATTGACATAATAGTTGGTGGTGTACCTTGTCAACCTTGGTCAGTTGCAGGTTGTTTAAGAGGTTTTGAAGATCCTAGAGGTAAATTATGGTTTGATGTAATTCGTTTAGTTAATCAAAGTCAACCGAAGGCTTTTATATTTGAAAATGTAAGTGGATTAGCAAATCCTAAAAACCGTGATAATTTAGAACTAATTTTAAATGAATTGACACATATAGGGTATTGTGTGAAATGGAAAGTTTTAAACGCTTATGATTTTGGTTTACCGCAAAATAGAGATAGAGTTTTTATTGTAGGAATTAGAAATGATTTAGAGAAATATCAAGAATATAATTTCCCTCATCCTTTAAATATTCATCCTAAAGTTTTAGATATTTTAGATGAACTTAAAAATATCAAATGTGTTGAAAAAGTTAAATTGGATGCAGATATTTTATTTAAAGGTGCGATTCCACCATCAAGAACCCGATTTCAAAAAGATGATGAATTAAATGATTTTTTTATTTTCTCAGATTTACGAAATGGACATACAACAATTCACTCTTGGGATATTATAAAAACGAGTGATAGAGAAAAAATAATCTGTTTAACTCTTCTCAAATATAGAAGAAGTAAAAAATATGGGGAGAAAGATGGTAATCCTTTATCATTAGAAAACTTTCAGGAGATAATACCTGATATAGATATAAATGAATTAAATGAATTAGTTAAAAAACAAATATTCCGGTTAACTGCTGATAACAAGTATGAATTTGTTAATTCTAAAAATATGACCGGTATTAATGATATTTATCGCATCATTTTACCTACTGCTGATATTTTTCCAACTTTAACAGCTACTGGTGCAAAAGACTATATTGCAACAGTATCTATTCATGCAAATCATCCAGAAGATTATAAAAATCTTTTTCTAGAAAAAATTTATCAACCTAAAAAATATATACCAATCACTGCAAAACACGCTTGTAAATTGCAAGGTTTTCCTACAGATTTTGAATATCACCCGAAAAATGAGGTAGCTAAAAAACAATTTGGTAATGCTGTTCCTGTACCTGTGGTTGAGTATGTCACTAAAGAATTACTTAAAATTATTGATATCTAAACTACTTGGGATCAAAAATGTCATTAAATTCTTTTGCAAAATCTTCTTGTCCTAGTTCAACAAAAAGTGATTTTAATTCTTCAAATGTATTTTCAGTTCCAGAACAAAAATCCCAAAACTCATTTTCTACCCATATATCTTGAGTAATATCTAAAGGATATAACTTACTTTTTTGTTCTTCGTACCAAGGTTTTAGAAAAGGGTTAAAAGGAATAGCAATACGAGCTTTAAAATTAGCATTGGGATTTTTAGCAAATCTGTAAGCATACCATTCTAAAAGCTGTCTGTTGAATTTTTTAAAATCACCTAGATTTGATTGTGTAGTTTTGATATCAAAGACGTATTCAATCCCATCTTTAAGAAAATGAATATCTACTCCTGTTCCTGAAGGAGGTTTTCCATAGCTAATAATATTAGCGGGATCATTTTTTGAAGCTGCATCTTTTAGTTTGTTTATACAGTCTTCTGTTTTTATTTTGTCTTTATTTTCACGTTTACTAATTAAGTCCTCTAATACAGTTCGTAATTCAAGAGGAAATGGTTCAGGCTTCAGTATCTTTTCTGTAATAATATTAAACCCGTTTGATAATGCTATTTTTTTTGCTGTCCATTCCCAAACACCTGTCCCTAAACTTGTTTGCAATCCACCAATAAGGGAACTTATTCTTCTTTCCTTTGGAAAAATATGATCTAATATATGATAAGTCTCCAATTTTCTATTTTTTAAGTATCCTCTAATTAATTCTCGAATATGTTCCTTGATTTCTGTTTTAATATGCTCATCCATAGCTCAATTTTCTCCTGTGTTATTACAAGCTGCAAACAAATCAGATATGGATATATTGAGGGATTTGGCTAATTTTTCTATATTGTCTAGGGAAATATTACATTTTCCTGATTCAATACTTGAAATATAAGTGCGATGAAGTTCTGCTTTTTCTGCAAGTTCTTCTTGAGATAAATCTAGTTCTCTTCTTCGCTTTCTTATAGCACGACCAAAAATCCACCGTATATTTACTTCATTATTCGCTTCCATGTTGTATAATCAGTTAATCAAAGATATTAAGTCTACAGATTATACCTGACATTTTGTAGTTTATAGTTAACATAGATGAGATTTACATAACATAACTAGTGTAAACTTGTAACACCCTTGTATTTACTGCTAGATATCCTGAATACCAAATCTGCCGTAGTTAGTTGACAATTGTTAAGATAGTATAGATAACGCAGTGGAGAGGGTAGTTAGTGCATCAATTGATGATGAAACTCTTACTATTACGAGAGTTTTACGCCCGATTCCCAACTTCTGTTAAGCATATAATTTATGGCCTTTTCTTCTATTGTGCGTGCTTTGGCGCGATCGCCTCTTACCGCAGAACTCATTACTAAACTCAACAAACAGCAGGAATTGCGGTTAAATGGGATTTCTCGTCTCCCCAAGGGACTGATAGCTTCAGCATTAGCAAGTTATGAAGATCAGGATTTATGTGTGGTCTGTGCCACTCTAGAGGAAGCTGGGCGGGTTTTTGCCCAAATGGAAGCAATGGGTTGGAAAACTGTGCATTTTTATCCCACTTCCGAAGCTTCTCCCTATGAACCCTTCGACCCTGAAAATGAGTTAAGTTGGGGGCAAATGCAGGTTTTAGCAGATTTGGTGGCGAGGAGTTATGAAACAAGGGGCGGGGAGACCCCGCCCGTACAGGGGGCGCAAAAGCAAAAAACGGCGATAATTGCGACTGTGGGGGCGTTGCAGCCGCATTTACCACCACCGGAAGCGTTTAAATCATTTTGTGTCACTTTGGAAAAAGGGATGGAATTTGATTTAGATGGGTTTGGGGAAAAAATCACGCTTTTGGGATATGAACGAGTTCCCCTAGTGGAAACTGAAGGACAATGGAGTAGACGGGGGGATATTGTGGATGTGTTTCCGGTGTCCTCAGAGTTACCTGTGCGCTTGGAATGGTTTGGGGACGAAATTGAACAAATTCGGGAATTTGACCCCGCCACCCAGCGTTCAGCCTTGGATAAGGTGGAAAAAGTTACCCTCACCCCGACAAGTTTTGCCCCGATTATTTTAGATGCGCTGAAAGACTTACCAAATGTAGAGATGTTTCAGGAAACATCTTCACTGGAAGGGAGTCGGCGGTTTTTGGGGTTGGCTTTTGCAAAACCCGCTTCATTGCTGGATTATTTAGCAGAAAATACCCTTGTTGCCATTGATGAACCAGAACAATGTTATGCTCATAGCGATCGCTGGGTAGAAAATGCTCAAAGTCAGTGGTCGGTTGTTAGTGGTCAGTTGTCGGTTGAATTACCGAAAATTCATCGCAATTTTGATGAATGTATAGCAGAAATTAGTAATTTTAGAAAGTTATATTTATCGGAATTATCAGAAGAAAATAGCGGTTTAAATTTAGCTAGTAGACCTTTACCAGTTACACCTCACCAATTTGCCAAGTTAGGGGAAACTATTAGAAACGAGAGAGAACGCAATTTTGCAGTTTGGATAATTTCGGCTCAACCTTCTCGTTCGGTTTCTCTGCTACAAGAACATGATTGTCCTGCCCAGTTTATCCCCAATCCCCGTGATTATCAAGCCATTGATAAACTACAAATTAATCATATCCCCATCGCTTTGAAATATTCTGGTTTAGCAGAATTAGAAGGGTTTATTTTACCTTCTTTTCGGTTAGTAATTGTCACCGATAGAGAATTTTATGGACAACATTCTTTAGCTAATTTTGGCTATGTCCGTAAACGTCGTCAAGCCACATCTAAACAAGTTGATCCTAATAAATTACGTCAGGGAGATTATGTGGTTCATCGTAGTCATGGTATTGGTAAATTTGTCAAATTAGAAAGTTTAACAATTAATGATGAAACCCGTGATTATTTAGTTGTCCAATATGCAGATGGTTTATTAAGAGTTGCGGCTGACCAAGTTGGTTCTTTATCTCGTTTTCGCACCAGTGCAGATAAAGCCCCAGAATTACATAAAATGACCGGCAAAGCTTGGGAAAATACTAAAAATAAAGTCCGTAAAACTATCAAGAAACTGGCGGTAGATTTATTAAAATTATATGCCGCCCGTTCTCAACAACAAGGTTTTTCCTATCCCGCAGATATGCCTTGGCAAGAAGAAATGGAAGATTCTTTTCCCTATCAACCTACCACAGATCAACTCAAAGCGGTACAAGATGTGAAACGGGATATGGAAAGTGAAAGACCGATGGATAGGTTAGTATGTGGAGATGTGGGTTTTGGGAAAACAGAAGTAGCAATTCGGGCGATTTTTAAAGCTGTCACCGCTGGAAAGCAAGTGGCACTTTTAGCCCCAACGACAATTTTAACTCAACAACATTATCACACAATTAAAGAACGTTTTGCCCCCTATCCTGTGAATGTGGGTTTACTCAACCGTTTTCGCAGTGCGGAAGAAAAACGCAATATTCAAAAACGTCTGGCCAGTGGAGAATTAGATATAGTTGTCGGGACACATCAATTATTAGGAAAAGGTGTGCAATTTAAAGATTTAGGACTCTTGGTAATTGACGAAGAACAAAGATTTGGTGTAAATCAAAAGGAAAAAATCAAAAGCTTAAAAACTCAAGTTGACGTTCTCACTCTTTCTGCAACTCCTATTCCTAGAACCTTATATATGTCATTATCTGGGATTCGGGAAATGAGTTTAATTACCACACCACCTCCCACCAGAAGACCAATTCAAACCCATCTCGCACCTTTAAATCCTGATATTGTCAGAAGTGCAATTCGTCAAGAATTAGATCGAGGTGGACAAGTTTTTTATGTAGTTCCCAGAGTAGAAGGAATTGAAGAAACAACGACAAAACTGCGAGAAATGATTCCCGGAGGCAGATTTGCGATCGCACATGGTCAAATGGACGAAAGCGAGTTAGAATCAACTATGCTGACTTTCGGCAATAATGATGCTGATATCCTTGTTTGTACGACAATTATTGAATCTGGTTTAGATATTCCGCGAGTTAATACAATCTTAATAGAAGACGCGCACCGTTTTGGTTTGTCTCAATTATATCAATTACGGGGTCGGGTAGGACGGGCAGGAATACAGGCACACGCATGGTTATTTTATCCTAAACAAAGAGAATTATCCGATGCCGCTAGACAAAGATTAAGAGCAATTCAAGAATTTACTCAACTCGGTTCTGGATATCAATTAGCAATGCGAGATATGGAAATTCGCGGTGTGGGAAACTTGCTAGGTGCAGAACAATCTGGTCAAATGGATGTTATTGGCTTTGATTTGTACATGGAAATGTTAGAAGAAGCAATTCGAGAAATTAGAGGTCAAGAAATACCCAAAGTTGAAGATACCCAAATTGACCTGAATCTCACCGCATTTATCCCTGCCACCTACATTCCTGATCTTGATCAAAAAATGAGTGCTTATCGCGCTGTAGCCACAGTAAAATCAAAATATGAACTCAAACAAATTGCTGCGGAATGGACAGATAGATATGGGACTATACCAGTTCCAGCAAATCAATTATTGCGAGTGATGGAATTAAAACAATTAGCTAAGAATCTGGGATTTAGTCGCATTAAACCAGAGAATAAACAGCACATTGTTTTAGAAACCCCAATGGAAGAACCCGCTTGGAATCTCTTAGCAGAAAACCTCACTCCCACCATGAAAGCCAGGTTTGTTTATTCTCCTGGGAAGGTAACAGCAAGAGGTTTAGGAGTCTTTAAAGCAGACCAACAATTGCAAACTTTAATTGATACTTTTATGAAAATGCAAGGGGCAATTTCGGAGACCGCTGGAGTCTAATTTTGTCGGTTGGGTGAAGCAACAGCCCAACTCAACAAAAGTATTAATCATGTTGGGTTTCCTGACTTCAACCCAACCTACATCTGGGAGAATATCATCGAAAAAGTAACTGCAATGGGTGAGGAGGGAATCGAACCCGCAACCAATTGATTAAGAGTCAACTGCTCTACCGTTGAGCTACTCACCCGCTTATCGCTTATTAGGTCATGATATCAGACTTTTGACTTTTGCGCTAGTGTTGCAGCTAAAAAACTGGCTACAGGGGAAATTGCATGATCAAAGTGATGCGATTGTTGATACTTGTAACATGAATCAACCCATTTAAACGCTGTACCATTGTTTTGACTAATGCCAATTCTAAGCCAGTGTTCTGTACTTGCCAGGGGGAATGTTTGGGAATGCGGTAAAATGGCTGAAAAACTTGTGACAGTTCATGGTGAGGAATCTCCACACCAGAAATACTGATTTTTAATTCTACCGTGTCTGCATTCAAATCGGCGGTAACTGTAATTGATTCACCTGCGGAGGCGCATTGACAAGCTTGCTTGAGTAGTAGGGTCATAATTTTTTCTAAATCGGTAATATCTGTGGATAAAGGGGGAATTTCTGGGGGGATATCTAGGTGTAACTGTTGTTGTTGACAATTGGTAACATCTCGAAAAGATTCAACAATAGGAAATAACCAAGTTGAAAAATCAATAGTAATTAAAGTAGGAGGTTCGGGATGGGTTTTCAGATATGCAAAGGTAAGAAGATCGTTAAGTAATTTATCTTCGCGTCCACATTCATGATGGAGAATTTGTAATAGTTGGGATACTATTTCTACATCTACAATCCCGGCTGGTGTTATGATACTTTCTAGGGTTTGCACAGCCAGATTAATATTAGTAATCGGTGTACGTAATTCTTGGGCAAGATGTCTGATAAATTCGTGGTGATGATGTTCTCGATTTTCAATTTCTTGAACTTGGGCTGTGGTTTTGGTGTAGAGTTGAGATTGACGAATGGCGATCGCACATTGATTAGCTATTTGCTGTAAAAAAGATATTTCTAATTCTCCAAATTTTGCCTCTGTCCGCCCAATTAGCCAAATATTGCCCAAAACATCCCGATGATCAAAAATCGGACAAGCCAATTGACCCATCATCTGTAAGCCAGAATCATGTCCGGGAACGATTTCTATAGATTGCCAAATTTGTTTTTGCAATAGAGATTGATAAATTTGGGGAAAATCAGCAGTTTTTGTGGTTAAACCTTGAAAATGGGGTAAACTAACACTATATTCGTAGGTAACTGTAGCAGCAGTCAAACAGGGATTATAAAGTTCAATTTGACAGCGATTAAGTTGTAATAAATCAACTAATTCTTGAGTAATAGTTGTTAATATTTCGCGCTCATCTAGACTATCGCGGATGTGTTCAGTAATATGTTGCAGCAACCCTTGAAATTTCTGAATTTGCTGTATTTTTTGAATATTTTCCTGTCTTTCCAACTCTAATTGAATTTGTAAATATTCTACCTGCTGTTGTAATTGGGCAACGGATGTATCTACACCCAATTGCATAGATACTTCTGAACAAAATATGGATGGAGATGGTAATTGCGTCCATTTGGGGATGGATTTAACTTGATTTAGATTCATGCAATAGTTTAGGAAAGAAATCATGGATAATTGATCATCGGGGAAGAGGTACGTGGAAAGAATACTTACTCATGACTGATTTTCCCATCTGCCTATTACCTATTCCTCAACGAATAAATGACATGAGTATGAGAGAGCATACCAAATATTGTGTATTGCTGATAACAACCCTTGTGACGGTTTGTAAACAGGTACGTTAAGTTACAGCTAATTCCATGATCCTATTCTACTCCATGAACTTCTCCACTTATATGACTAACAATTCAGATTTTCGGATTGAAAAAGACTCGATGGGCGATCGCCAAATTGCCAATAACGTATATTATGGGATTCAAACCCAAAGGGCGATTGAAAATTTCCCCATTAGCGGTATTAAACCTTTATCCACTTATATAGATGCTGGTTTATATATTAAAAAGGCCGCCGCTATTGTCAACGGAGAATTAGATTGTATTCCCGCAGATATCAGCAAGGCTATTATTCAAGCTACTGATGAAATTTTAGCAGGTGCATTGCGAGATCAATTTGTCGTTGATGTTTATCAAGCTGGTGCGGGAACTTCTCACCACATGAATATTAACGAAGTTCTCGCAAATCGAGCTTTAGAAATTCTGGGTGATCAAAAAGGTAATTACAAACTCGTTAGCCCCAATGATCATGTAAACTACGGACAGTCTACCAATGATGTCATCCCTACAGCTATTCGCATTGGTGGCTTATTGGCACTTTCTCGCACTTTACAACCAGCTTTAGAACAGGCAATTTCGGCTTTAGAAGCCAAAGCTACAGAATTTCAAGATATCGTCAAATCGGGGAGAACTCACCTTCAAGACGCTGTACCCGTGCGATTAGGGGATAATTTCCGGGCTTGGGCGCAAATTCTCTCAGAACACCAAAATCGGCTTTACATTGCTGCTGGGGATTTAATGGTGTTGGGCTTAGGTGGTAGTGCGGCGGGAACAGGTATGAATACTCACCCAGAATATCGGCAAAGAGTTGTGGATATCCTGTCGCAATTATTGGAATTTCCCCTAGAACCAGCACCCCATTTAATGGCTACTATGCAAAGTATGGGGGCTTTTGTGAATGTTTCTGGGGCGTTGCGGAATTTAGCCCAGGATTTGGTGAAAATATCCCACGATTTGCGGTTAATGGATTCTGGACCCAAAACCGGATTTAAGGAAATTCAACTTCCACCTGTGCAACCAGGTTCTTCCATTATGCCCGGAAAATATAATCCTGTGATGGCAGAGATGACATCAATGGTATGTTTTCAGGTAATGGGATATGATAATGCGATCGCTTTTGCTGCCCAAGCTGGACAATTAGAATTAAATGTGATGATGCCCCTCATTGCCTATAATTTAATTCACAGCATTGAGATCTTAGGTAACACAATTTCGGCTTTAACTACAAGCTGTATTCAAGGAATTACTGCCAACAAAGAAAGATGTTTAGCTTATGCTGAAGGCAGTTTAGCATTAGTCACCGCTTTAAATACCCATATTGGTTATTTGAATGCTGCGGCTGTAGCTAAGGAATCTTTAGAAACAGGTAAATCTTTACGGCAAATAGTTCTCGAAAAAGGTTTAATGACAGAATCAGAATTAGCAACTGTGTTAGACTTAGACCAAATGAGTGCGATCGTACCTCTAACGTAAATACAAGTAAATACAAGATCCCCGACTTCTTTAAGAAGTCAGGGATCTGATAAAATAAAATTACTCTAATAGGTCAGAGTTTCATGAAAATTGCTTTATTTGGTACAAGTGCTGATCCTCCAACTGCTGGACATTTAATAATTCTCAAATGGTTATCTGAACGTTATGATTGGGTTGCTGTATGGGCGGCGGATAATCCTCTAAAATCCCAACAAACGCCTTTACTACACAGGGCAGCAATGTTAGAACTGTTAATTAAAGATATCAATGTTGCTAACCAAAATATTGCCTTAGAACAAGATTTGAGTAGTTGGAAAACTCTAGAAACTGTAGGTAAAGCAAAATTAAAATGGGGAGAAGATATTGAATATACTTTAGTAATTGGGGCTGATTTAGTCAATCAATTGCCGCGCTGGTATCATGTTGAAGATCTATTACAACAAGTACAATTACTGGTAATTCCCAGACCAGGATATATAATAGATGATTCTAGTTTAGAAAAAGTTAAACAAATCGGAGGAAAAATTAAAATTGCAAATTTAATTGGTTTAGATGTTTCCTCTACCGCTTTTCGTGAACAAGGAGATATTAATACTCTCACACCTCCCGTCATTGCCTATATTCATCAACAGCATTTGTACGAATGCCAATACGTAACCAAAAAAAGATTCTAAACTCCATAAATCAACAACCTTTAGCTGACTTTAAAGTTGGTGTTGATAATGTGATTTTTTCTGTAGATACTGCTCAAAATCGGTTGTTAGTTCTCTTGGTTATGCGACAGCAAGAACCATTTTTAAATGATTGGAGTCTTCCTGGTACGTTAGTCCGTCAAGGAGAATCTTTAGAAGATGCTGCTTATCGGATTATGGCTGAGAAAATAAAGGTAAATAATCTCTATTTAGAACAACTTTATACTTTTGGTGGTCCAAACCGTGACCCCAGAGAAAAAATTGATAGCTATGGAGTCCGTTATTTATCAGTTAGTTACTTTGCTTTAGTCAGATTTGAAGAAGCAGAATTAATTGCCGATAAAGTGGCGGGTATTGCTTGGTATCCCGTCAAACAATTACCACAATTAGCATTTGACCATAATGAGATTATTACCTATGGACATAGAAGATTAAAAAACAAATTAGAATATAGTCCTATAGCTTTTGAAGTCTTACCAGAAACTTTTACTTTAAACGATTTGTATCAGCTATACACTACAGTTTTAGGAGAATGTTTTGCCGATTATTCTAATTTTCGAGCGCGGTTACTCAAATTGGGCTTTTTATCAGATACTGGCATTAAAGTATCACGAGGTGCGGGTCGTCCTGCAAGTTTGTATAGGTTTGATAAAGAGGCTTTTGCACCATTTAAAGATAAACCTTTGGTGTTTATTTGAAGAAGGCCAGAGGCAAGAGAAGGCAAGAGAAGGCAAGAGGCAATAGGCAATAGGCAAGAGGCAAGAGGCAAGAGGAATTTCAGATATTATATTAGGTTGAAAGAGGAAGTTAAAATGGCGGAAATAAATGATTTTAAAGATTTACTTATTTGGCAGAAAGGTATGGATATATCTGAAAAATGCTATTTTTTAACTAAAAACTTTCCTAAAGAAGAAATTTATGGCATGGTTCAACAAATTAGAAGATCATCTGTTTCTATTCCTGCTAATATTGCAGAGGGTTATGGAAGAAGATCGTCTAGAGATTACGCGAGATTTTTAAATATAAGTCAAGGTTCAATTAATGAGTTGGAAACGCATCTTATTTTATCAGAAAGAATCGGATTATGTACTTTGGATGAAATTGATTTGATTATTAAATTGCTTCACGAAGAAACTCGAATGATTATTGCTCTTATCAAAAAATTAGAGTTATAAACGATTGTACCACCCACCTCTTAGCTATTCCCTATTCCCTATTCCCTATTCCCTATTCCCTATTCCCTCTTGCCTCTTAGCTATTCCCTCTTGCCTCTTGCCTATTCCCTTTTTTATGATCATGAAAATCGCTATCGCTCAAATTAATCCTATTATTGGTGACTTATCTGGGAATGCCCAAAAAATCCTGAAAATGTCACAACAAGCAGCATCAGAAAATATTCGTTTATTATTAACACCTGAATTATCTATTTGTGGGTATCCACCGAGAGATTTATTATTAAATCCTAGTTTTGTGGAATCAATAGATAAAACATTGCAAAAATTAGCTGAAGATTTACCCGCAAATTTAGCTGTATTGGTGGGAACTGTGGTTAAAAATTCCCAAGCGCACATTTCTGGAGGGAAAAGTTTATTTAATAGTATGGCTTTGTTAGAAAATGGCAAAATCCAGCAATTTTTCCATAAAAGGCTATTACCAACTTACGATGTTTTTGATGAAAAACGCTATTTTGAACCAGGACTACAAGCCAATTCTTTTAAATTAGATAATCTTCATATTGGTGTGACAATTTGTGAAGATTTATGGAATGATGAAGAATTTTGGGGTAAGCGGAGTTACGCAGTTAATCCCATTGCTGATTTAGCAAATTTAGGAGTTGATTTAATTGTGAATTTATCTGCTTCACCCTACACTGTTGGTAAACAACATCTGCGAGAAGCGATGTTAGAACATAGTGCAGTTAATTTTCAACAACCAATTATTTATACAAACCAAGTTGGCGGAAATGATGATTTGATTTTTGATGGACGCAGTTTTGCTTTAAATAAACAAGGTGAAATTGTTTGTCGCGCTAAAGGTTTTGTATCTGATTTTTTGACCGTTGAATTTAATGCCGATAAACAGGATTTACAATTAGGTCATATTTCCCCCATTGATGAATCTGAAGATGAAGAAATTTGGAATGCTTTAGTTTTAGGAGTTAAAGATTATGTGGGTAAATGTCGCTTTTCTAAAGTATTGTTAGGTTTAAGTGGGGGAGTTGATTCTGCTTTAGTGGCTGCCATTGCGACTGCGGCGTTAGGAAAAGAAAATGTGATTGGTGTGTTAATGCCTTCTCCCTATAGTTCAGAACATTCTATTAGTGATGCTTTAGCATTAGCAGAAAATTTAGATATTCAAACCCAGATTTTACCTATTGGGGAATTAATGGAAAGTTTTGATAAATCTCTTGGTGAGTTATTTGCTGGAACAGAATTTGGGATTGCGGAAGAAAATCTCCAATCTCGCATTCGTGGTAATTTATTAATGGCAATTTCTAATAAGTTCGGTTATCTGCTTTTATCTACTGGCAATAAATCAGAAATTGCTGTTGGTTATTGTACTCTTTACGGTGATATGAATGGCGGTTTATCGGTGATTGCTGATGTTCCTAAAACTCGCGTTTATTCCCTTTGTCAATGGTTAAATTCTCATCATCAAAAAGAAGTTATTCTCGCAAATATTCTCACCAAAGCACCCAGCGCGGAACTTAAACCGGGTCAAGTTGACCAAGATTCTCTTCCACCTTATGAAATTTTAGATGATATTCTCGACCGTTTGCTTCATCAACATCAATCAGCAGCAGCAATTATTACCGCAGGTCATGACCCGGCAATTGTGGATAGGGTATTACAATTATTATCCCGTGCGGAGTTTAAACGCCGACAAGCTGCACCGGGATTAAAAATCACCGACCGCGCTTTTGGGACTGGTTGGAGAATGCCTATTGCTAGTAGTTGGTCTGCTTTGCGGAATATATAGGACTTTATTTTTACTGGAGTTTTTTTAACAAACCACTCCAGGCACAGAGTTCACAGAGGAAGAAAAAGGAGGATAAATATATATCTATAGGGTGGTTGCATTTGATTTAGGAGAGGTGATAATCCTTATTTTAGCGACTATTTGCCTAAAAAAGAAATTTTTTTGTTTAGGTATGGCTAAAAGATCAAATTGATATAACATAGAAATGTAGATTTATAGAGGGTATTAACAATGGTAGTCAACCGTATTGAGGCGTTCCAAAAAGCATTTCGTAATTTACAATTACAACCTTTAATCACAGAAGAAGAAATTGAAAGGTTTCAAGTTCCTTATGGTCATGATTTAATTGATAAATTGGAGCATCTAATTTTAGATAGTGATGATAATACCAATCAATTATTTTTTGCTGGACATCGTGGTTGTGGTAAATCTACATTGTTAGCAGAATTTGCCAGAGAATTTGATCATAATTATCTGACTATCTTTTTTTCTATCTCTGATTTAATTGAAACTACTGCTATCAATCACATTAATATTCTTTTTGCTATCGCTGTGCAAATTATGGATAAAGCAGAGAAAGAAAATATTCAGATTGATAGCCAGAAAAAACAAGAATTATTTAATTGGTTTCAAGATAGAACACAGATTGAAGAAAGTAAAATCGGTGCTGAATTGGAAGTAGGTTTTGGTTTTTGGAGTCTCCTCAAAAGTAAATTAAAGGCTGAAGCAAGTATCCGCGAAGTCATAGAAACTAAATTTAAACGTGATTTTCGAGATTTAATTAATACTCTCAATCTGATTGCTCTGGAAGTTTCTTTAGCTTGTAAAAAAGAGATTGTGGTTATTATTGATGATTTAGATAAACTCGATTTAGCATCTATTAAAAGTATTTTTCAAGATAATATCAAAGTTCTTTTACAACCTAGTTTCTTTGTTGTTTATACCCTTCCTATTGCGACGATTCGTGATGGTGTGTTGAAAAAACATATCGAAACTGAAACGAATAATTCTATTTTTGTAATGCCAGTTTTAAAGGTTTATCCTAAAGGTGAAAGTCACAAAAATGAAGCTCAACCTGTTACTGAAACAATAGATAAATTACAGAATATTTTGCAAAAACGCATTGATGATACTTTATTAGCAGATGATGTTTTGCTGAAAATTACTTTATCTAGTGGTGGTGTGATTCGAGAATTGGTTCGCATTGCTCAAAAATGTTGTAGTTTGGTATTAGTACAGTTACGACAAAAAGCAAGAAAAGGAGAATCAATTGATAATGTGCAAATTGATGAATCAATCTATTATCAACGCAAATGAACAAACTTACCTGAGTTTGTTAGTTTCTCTTGAAGCTGGAATTGGAATGCTACAGATTTTTATTGCTGTGTGTGATGCAGATAGACAGCGGGAAAATATTATAGCTAATTATGAGCAGGAATTAGCACCGAATTACAATATTTATCGGGTTTATCTTGATAGTCAAGAACCGAGTTTAAAGCAAGCCATCACAAAACAAGTTACATTAACAGAAAATGCCATAGCTATAGTATTAGGTGCAGAAAAGTTAGGATCATTTAATCAAAATGAATCTTTGAAAAAGTTTTTTGGTTATTTGCAATGGACGCGAGAAGCATTGCGAGAACTAAAGATGCCGATTATTTTATGGATACCATCACGCATTTATGCTCAAATTGCCAAGCAAGCACCTGATTTCTGGAGTTGGCGTAATGGTGTATTTCATTTTCAGCCTGAACTGTCTTTAGTTACAAATAAGTTATTAATCAATCAAAATTTTTATGTAATTGGAAATAATCAACCAAGTTCCGTTTTTTCATCAGAACAATTAGAAGCATCCTTAGTTGAAGCGATTAAGCAATGGGGGGCAGATAGTAGCAAACTAGAAACTCTCTATAGCCAGTTAGGTAATTTATATGCTGAACGAGTAAAATCAGGAAAATCGCCAGATAGAAACCGGGAATTAGCTCTGGCTGAAGAATATCTGAATCAAGCAATAGTTTTGCAAACTCAATTTCAACAAGAAAAAGCTCTTGCTGATACCCTAAATAATTTGGCAGAACTCTACCGTAGCCAAGGAAGATACAGTGAAGCAGAACCTCTCTACCTTGATGCTTTGGAGATAAGAAAACGGATACTTACAGGCGACCATCCTGATGTCGCCACTAGCTTGAATAATTTAGCATATCTCTACAACAACCAAGGGCGGTATAGTGAAGCCGAATTTCTCTTCCTTCATGCTTTAGAAATGAGAAAGCGGCTATTTACGGACAATCATCCCGATATCGCTACTAGCTTGAACAATTTAGCATTACTTTACTATAACCAATGGCGGGAGAGTGAAGCAGAACCTCTCTACCTTGATGCTTTAGAGATGAGAAAACGACTATTTACAGGCGACCATCCTGATGTCGCCACTAGCTTGAACAATTTAGCCGCACTCTACGATAGCCAAGGGCAGTACAGTGAAGCTGAACTTCTATACGTTCAAGCTTTGGAGATGTGTGAGCGGCTATTTACAGGCGACCATCCTGATGTTGCACAAGGCTTGAACAATTTAGCTATGCTCTACAAGCACCAAGAGCGTTATAGTGAAGCTGAACTTCTATACGTTCAAGCTTTGGAGATGTATAAGCGACTATTTACAGGCGACCATCCTGATGTTGCACAAGGCTTGAACAATTTAGCTATGCTCTACAAGCACCAAGAGCGTTATAGTGAAGCAGAACATCTCTACCTTGAAGCTTTAAAGATGTATAAGCGACTATTTACAGGTGACCATCCTGATGTTGCTAGTAGCTTGAACAATTTAGCATATCTTTACAAAAGCCAAGGAAGATACAGTGAAGCAGAACCTCTCTACCTTGATGCTTTAGAAATGTCTGAACGAGCGCTAGGAACTAATCACCCCACTACAATAACCGTTAGGAACAACTTGCAACTTTTACAACAGCAACTCATACCTCGTCCCTTTTATATACGGTTGTTGAATAATCTACTAGCTGTGTTAACTTTACTATTGCATCGTCTACGACTACTAATCAAACGTATTATTATCTTTTCCTGCCGTTTGTTCCGACATTAACAACAGCTTACTAAACTTTAATAAAGTATCACTAAGTAGGGCTTGCTGAATAAACCGAAAACCTAGATATATTAAGAGTTTCCGGGGTAAAAAAGTGAATTACAGCAGTTTGTGATCAAGTCCAGTACAAAAATAGCTATCTAAATAGGGTCAAAAAACAATCCACAATGATTAAACCAATTGAGAGCATTTTCATCAGTAATAGCATTAACCGCCATAGTAATTGCCTCATCAAGTG
>NZ_JAQMSE010000247.1:0-16807 GCF_028330045.1 Aphanizomenon sp. CS-733/32 | reverse complement strand
TATTTTGTTCGTTTCGTCGCTGTAGCCTTCTTTGTTTTCGCTACGCTCAAATACAATTTGGGCTACGCAACTCAACTCACGCGCATTCATCCCACGCTCCTAAGAGTGAGACGTGGGGCTTCTGCTGATTAAGCTAAAAACCCCGAAATTGGTCCCTAAAAATCCCCAAAATTTTTATGTTCCTGGCTTTCCTCAACAAATTAAACGATAATCTGCTGAATTTTGCTGTATCTATCACTTTTCTCCGACAGTCCACCAAGCCAAAGCATAAGGTTGAATAGCTTCATTAACCTGCTTTTTAAATTGCACCCGAATCTTATAATTACCATTAGCAGGAACTGAACAAAAAATATGTTCAACACTATCAACCTCACTTACAGAATCACAAACAACAAGTTCATTATTTCTCACCAAATAAACATCAAGATTATTTAATCCTTTATCTATAAATGTTTCCCCTATATCATATTGCTGGTTCTTGTCTTTATCATCCAATTCCACCAAACGATCCCAACTTAAAGTAATAGCCAGGAAACTATTTTGTTTCAAACCCTTTCCCAAAGTATATTCTCTAGAAGAATTAGCATTAACAGCACTATAATCCCAACCAATAGACGGAACTGGTGCATCAGGCTTCCATTCACCACCATTCAATTGTTGATAAGCTCGAAAAGCATTTAAATGACCTGCTCCCATTTGAGCATCTAGGGGAATTTTGGGATTTTTATCAGCGTCCGTTGCTAACCAATCTTGATTTTGTTTATCAATTAAAGTCCTCGTCATTCCCAACCGTAAACCATCACCACTATCTTGAATCTTGTCTGCAGAATTGAGTAATATTGCTTTCATGACTTGATGACGACGAGCATCAATAGTCCAATTTGCTTGTTTAGTTCGTAACTGTCTATCCACAAATTCCTGTAATAATGCTACAGTAGCAGTAACCTGTGGTGCAGCAAAACTCGTACCTGTAGATTTATTTAACTTACCATCAAGATTAAGCAAAGGAATATTAGTCCCAGGAGCAACCAAACTAATTGCACTTCTCCCGCCAATATTAAACTCCTTCCCTGCTAAACGATTTTCTATACCTTGGTTAATACTCGCCAAGTTAGAAACGTGAACTTTATTAAAAATTCCCTCGCGTTCTGAAGAAAAAGCCACATTAATTGCGTTAAAATTATCTGTAGGAATGGGAATCCCGCCTTTACCTTGATTGCCAGCAATGGAATAGACAACATCATGAACACGACTAGACCAGTCAATACATAATGTTAGTAAAGCATTACCATCTAACATAGCTTCTGGCCGGGGATCACGTTCCAGAGGTTCACCAAAACTAAAATTAATCGCCCGCACATCAGCACCATTTTGTAAAGCAATATGCTGTGCTGATAAACACTCCTCCGGTTGACCAATTTTTTTTGTAGATCCGACAGCAGAAGAATACAGTCTGGCGTTTGGTGCGACACCGGGAAAAGCCTTATCTTGACTTACCATTACACCAGAAACATTATAGGCATGAGAATCAACACCAACATTAGACTTAGCCGGGACATTGCGTAAAAAAACTGCAAATGGAGATACAGCCCGATTTTTAGATACGGCTTTATCCCAGCCAAACATCCCCGGACGACCAATTTCTACTTGACCAATGGCAATTTTTCGCCCAGTCAAATTATAAGGAGCTTGATGTAGTTTCAGTGCATCAATACCGTTAGCACCTAAAAAATTTGCACCCTTGACACCAGCAAAGACGGGTACAGTCAAGCAGGAAAAACCTAAACTCCAAAAAATTAGCCAATGTTTATTCATATTTTGAGGGAACAGGTTACAGGTTACAGGTGACAGGTTACAGGTTACAGGTGCTACGACACGGGGACAGGTTACAGGTTACAGGGAATAATTTCTACGTTGTCTCTGTACTCTGTAGCTTAGTTATTCCGTAATTTGTCCGTAACTCATCAGAGAGCAGTTTTCTGGAAAATTTGAATTTTGAATTAATTTTTAAGAATTTATCCATATTTTGTTACGATACTTACAGACGAAGACGCTTAAAACCCACTAGCCATGACCCAAAATTCATCTCAAAAGCCTATAGTTATCGCTCCTTCTATCCTATCAGCAGATTTTAGCCGGCTGGGTGACGATATTCGCGCCGTAGACAAAGCGGGAGCAGATTGGATTCACGTTGATGTAATGGATGGACGTTTTGTCCCTAATATTACAATAGGTCCTCTGATTGTGGAGGCGATTCGTCCAGTTACAACCAAACCACTGGATGTCCACTTGATGATTGTGGAACCAGAAAAGTATGTAGAAGGTTTTGCTAAAGCCGGTGCTGATATTATTTCTGTCCACGCAGAACACAACGCTTCTCCTCACCTACACCGCACCCTCGGACAAATTAGAGAACTCGGTAAGAAAGCTGGAGTTGTACTCAATCCGGGTACACCTTTAGAGTTAATTGAATATGTCCTAGAATTGTGCGATTTAGTGCTAATTATGAGCGTTAACCCCGGTTTCGGTGGTCAAAGCTTTATTCCTAGCGTAATTCCTAAAATCCGCAAGTTGCGTCAAATGTGCGATGAACGCGGTTTAGATCCTTGGATTGAGGTTGACGGGGGACTAAAAGCTAATAATACTTGGCAGGTTTTGGAAGCTGGTGCTAATGCTATTGTAGCGGGTTCGGCTGTGTTTAATGCTCCTGATTATGCTGAGGCGATTACCAGTATCCGTAACAGTAAGCGTCCGACTCCAGAATTAGCTGCTGTTTAATTTAATACTTGTGATTAAGTAAAACTTAGGTCCTCGATTTCTTTGAGAAGTCGGGGATTTATTTTATTTTTTGTAACCCATATTCTGCAGATGTGACTTTTCTCCCACAATCCGAATTAATTCCCCTATCAAAGCGACAATTGCAGTCATAGAAATTAACATTACACTTAAAGCATTAATATCCGGTTTAACTCCGGTTCTAATGCGGCTAAATATTTCCATTGGTAAGGTATTAGTACCACTTCCCGCAGTAAAACTAGCAATTAAAAAATCATCCAAACTCAATACAAAAGCCAATAAACACCCAGAAATAATTCCTGGCATTAATTGAGGTAATAAAACTAAAATAAAAGCTTGTGTTGGTGTCGCACCTAAATCTAAAGCTGCTTCTTCCAAATGGGGATTAATATTATTCATCCGCGCAGACACTACCAAACCAACATAGGATAGACAAAATACGATATGGGCGGCGATAATAGTCCATAGACTCAAACGAATAGCAAAGGCTGCTAAACATACTAGGGTAGAAACAGCGATCGCAATATCAGGAATTAATAACGGTAAATAAGCAATTCCCTGATATAATTTCTTACCAGGAAAGTCATAACGTGCCAACCCCACGGACATTAATGTTCCCATAACAGCAGAAACCCCCACAGCACAAAAGGCTACCACCAAACTATTATATAACCCCGATAAAATCCGGTCGTCATTCAATAATTTTCCGTACCATTCTAGGGTGAAACCTTGCCATGTACCACTGTAAGGTGACTGATTAAAACTATAAAAAGCCAGTACCAGGATTGGTAGGTACATAAACACAAATATGACCAGTGCAAAAACCACTTGCCATGAAACACGCGGTTTATTTATTTGTTTGTATATATTCATCTTGCTTAATAATGCAAATATTTGATTATCGTAGTAGGTAGGTGAACACAATAAAACCAATCTGTGTAAAGAAAAGTAAAATCGCCCAAACTCTCTTCACTTTGGCCCCTTGCCTTGCTATAACGACGATTTTCAGTTCTAACCTAATTCTATTATACTTATTTTTCGTGTTTAGTCAAGTTAAAAAATCTAGAATTTAACTAATTATTTTGTCTAATATATTTCTTAAGTAGCATATATTTACCCTACCCAGGGTAGACAAAAGATATCACATAAAAAGCATAAGATTTAGTAGTATCATAGAGGAGGGCGATTTTTCTATCTTTAGCTATTTCTGTATTAGTTGTGCAATTTATTTTCAACTAACTGGAAATAGGAATCTAATGTTTTAGGAGATTGATGATGAAAATTGCTCAGGTTTCCCCACAGTGGGAGAGAGTACCCCCACCAGCTTATGGTGGCATAGAATTGGTAGTGGGGTTATTAACTGATGAATTAGTCCGTCGAGGACATGAAGTGACATTATTTGCATCAGGAGATTCTTTAAGTCTAGCTAAATTAGTATCAGTTCATCCCCAGGCTTTAAGGCTAGATCCTACGATTAAAGAGCCAGCTATTTATGAAATGTTGCTATTAGCTTCAGTTTATGAACAAGCAGAAAATTTTGATATCATCCATTCTCATGTAGGACTAGGAGCGCTAGTTTATGCCAATTTAGTCAAAACTCCTACAGTTCACACTTTACATGGAATTTTTACTTCAGATAATGAAAAAATCTTTAAATATGGCAAAAAACAGCCTTATATTAGTATTTCTAATTCTCAAAAAGAACCCCGGCTAGGATTAAACTATGTAGACACTGTTTATAATGGCATTGATGTTAGTAGTTATGAATTTTATCCCCAACCAAATGAACCATCTTATTTAGCTTTTTTGGGGAGAATGTCTCCAGAAAAAGGACCGCATTTAGCAATTGAAATCGCTAAAAAAACTGGTTGGAAGTTAAAAATAGCAGGTAAGGTAGATTTAGTAGACTTGGAATATTTTGACCAAAAAATTAAACCACATATTGATGGTAAACAAATTGAATATTTAGGTGAAGCCAATCATCTGCAAAAAAATGCCCTTATGGGGGGTGCTTATGCAACTTTATTCCCCATTACTTGGCGAGAACCTTTTGGATTAGTTATGGTAGAATCAATGGCATCAGGGACACCTGTAATTGCCATGCGAATGGGTTCAGCAGAGGAAGTGATTGTGGATGGTGAAACAGGTTTTCTTTGTAATAATGTGGCAGAATGTATTAATTCCTTGGACAAAATCAGTAACTTAAATCGTTACGCTTGTCGTCAATATGTGGACAAAAATTTCAGTGTTCAGCAGATGACTGATGGTTATGAAGCAGTTTATCGCCAGCTAATTGCCGAAAAATTAGCTCAACAAAATGGTTTTTCCCGCAATGTTTTAGTTACTTAGTAGGGGTGGGGTTTCCCCACCCAGTTTCCCCACTCCTGACTCGGTGACTCCTACCTTAAACCCCTTTTTGATGTCTGACTTCAACAACTGTATGGACATTCCCGCGAGGGGTAAAATCTGTTTTCACAGTGATTGCTAAAGGATCACAAGCTGCAACAACATCATCTAAAATTTGATTGGCTGTTTCTTCATGGGAGATATAGCGATCGCGGTAGCTGTTAATATAAAGCTTGAGCGCCTTCAACTCTACTACCTTTTCATCGGGAATGTATGTAATATAAATAGTCGCAAAGTCAGGATAACCGGAAAAAGGACATTTACAAGTAAATTCTGGTAAAGTAATATTAATATCATAGCGTCGCCCAATGCGGGGGTTAGGAAATGTAATTAATTTCCCTTCCGCAATTTCGCGTTCACCATATTTTTCTGGAATTGCTGGAGATACAGTTTCAGGTGCAAAGTTACTCATTATGTTAATAAACAGAAATGCAGAGGTTCACAATTATTAACTTAACAGTTTTTAACATTTAAAACTTAATTTTAAGTTAGTCCACGCAGGTGGACTTTGCTTGTGTAGTAGCGATTTATCATCGCCAGCAACTTTGAACACTTACTCAATTTCTTTTTCCCAATCTGGACAACTTTGATCATCCCAACCATGAGGGTGCATAGCACAGACTAGCAAATTACCACTGTAAACTTGTCCGTGATAGTGACTACAACCAATACAAGCAGCATTTTTTTCGAGTGTAGCTTCTACTGTGTATGGAAAACCAGGATCTATATCCTCGGAAATATCCCCTAATTCCCAATAAATCTCCAAAAATGGTTCGGTCAAGTCCTGTAAAAACTGTTCGTGCAAAGTAGCGAAGGTATCAATATCAGCCACCAATGCGTTTTGTACTTCTTCAGTAATCTCTTCCGTAATCTCAAAAAAAGCGTCTACCATATCATTTATTTCTAGGAAGAACTGCCCTACTTCATCAGTCACGGCTTCAATCATGCCTATTAAGTCTTTTTGCCACTGTTCCATAACTTATACTCTAAAAGGCTAAAAACATGACGCTTAACACCGCTTGACTGGAAGCTATGGAGTTTACGGTTGGTAATTACAACTCAAACCATCTTGGGTACAGCGTCATTTTTCGAGATTAAAAGAATTAAATGTTTCTGACACCCAAAGTAAAAAACTGTTTTTTACGATTCACGTTGCAGCCGTTTTAACTCTTCCTGTAGTTCTAACACTTGATTGCGTAGTTTATCTACATTATCGCCATTTTCTTTATTTTCTTTTGTCGTCTCTTTCACTGTTGGTTCTTCGTCAACCTCTAAAATTTCAATTCGACGAGGTTCAGAAGGGGCTGTTTTTTCAGGCGTTTGTCCAGATGTTGATTGCTGCTGGGCTTGCTTCATCATATCCTCGACAAAGCGGCGAGCTTCTTCTGTGTTCATCTCACCTTTGGCTACCATTTCATCTGCCAATTTTTGAAAGTGCGATCGCAGTTCGGCTAACTTCCCCCCAGCTTTTTCGCCAGCATAAGAGGCTAACCCAACGCCGAGATAAAAAGCTTTTTGTACAATATCTCCAAAACCAGGCATTGCTCCTGAAAGCTCCTACAAATAAGGCGACCCGGAGACTACGCCTACCACAAGCATCCCTTATTGCTGCTACCTTCCGGTCCTGACAAGATTTGGGCGTTGAAGTTGCATAGATCCAGGTCTTCCATCATCATAACACGAAAATTCAAAATTTGTAGATTATTCCACAACAATTCTCCATTCACAGAGTTGATAACTGACACAATCCTTCTGTACCAAGGGATTAGCCAATACTATCGGATTGAGCCGAGGGATATTATTCCCCGCCCCTCAGTAAACTACACTATAAGCGATCGCCTTATCTCCGCAGTTACTTCCTGGAGAGTTTCCAAATCAATCAGGAAACAGATTGTGTTACCACTTACAGCAAATTGTCATCAAACCCGGAACAAGAACCCCACCCCCAACCCCCTCCCCGCAAGCGATGAGGGGGCTAAGATGTACCTTATATGATTGGAAATCGCTGTAGTTGTTTTGGAGGCTTTCTTGCCCCTATTTTTTACCACCTTATTTTCTCAAATTATTGCCACATTTCATCTTCAACCCTCTTGTCACCCGTTAAGGAGAAAATCCTAGACAAAACAATCTGAGTTATGTCCGCAATTTCCCAGATTTACCACCTCTTCAAGCAACGGGAGACATTCATCTGTAGCAATCATTATCAATACATCCCCTTTTTCTCAGACATAAATATAGAAATTATGTCCTAACTTTCAGATCAAACCACTTGATTTTCTTAAATTAATTCGTAAAAATACAAATAAGTCTAACATCTTGTAGGCTCTCTTGGTGACAACTTAACCTTATCCAATATCTAGAGTCCGCTTGCGCGGACTTTTTTATTTATCTGGATATTTTTGACATTTTTATCTCAGTTTTTAACTTTTCAATTTGTTGATTAAAGTATGATTCTTGATGTTTAAGTTGTTGTGCTATTGCTAATCCCTTCTGAAATGCTGTTAATGCTTGGTTATATTCTCGCCGTTCTATATATAAGTTGCCAATTTGGTCATAGGCTGACATTAAACCATAAAAATTGTTAGCTAATGTTTGTGTTTCTAGAAGAATTTGGCTAGTTTCTAAAGCCGCATCTACTTGTTTTTGTGAACGATAAGAAGCAATTAATTTCTCTAGTGCTTCTCCAGCCCTAGCATATTGCTCTAATTGCCATGCTGTAGTATAAGCTGCTTGATAATTATCGAAAGCCTGTTGTTTTAATGTGGGATTTTTCTGGGCTAGATATTCATAATTTACTGCTATGGCTAATTTTAAAGGGGGAATTTCACTGAGATTTTGGTTAAGAGTATAAAGAATGACTAATTTATTTAATATATCTATTGCTGCTTGGGGTTGTTTTCCTCGCCCATAGATATAAGCTAATTGTTGTAAATATCCCAATTCATTAGTTTTATCACCCTGATTAACTGCCAAATTTAATAATTTTTGGTAAGTATTGGCAGCTTGGTTATAATCAAACCAACTTAAATATAATTCTCCAATATTCTTTAAAGTCTTTATTTCTCCAGATGAATCCTGTTGTTTTTTAACTAATGTTAAAACCTGTTCATAAGCCGATATTCCCAATTTAGGAAGACGGATTTTTTGATAAGCTTTACCCAGAAGTTGCCATAATTGTAAATCCGTACTTTTTTGTTGTCCTATCTGCTTTTGAATTAATTGTAATCGCTGACTAATATGTCGCACTTCGTCCTGTTCATTTTGATTCCAGGCGATTTCTCCCACCCGTGCTAACGCTTCTATCTCAGCCAATGTACCTAAATAACGTCTTAATCGTAGTTCACGATTCCAAACCTCAAAGGCTTTCTTTCTGTCCCCTCTTTGTAGTGTCACCTGTGCCTCTTGATTTAACCCATCTAAGTCTGTCCTTAGTTTTTGCAATTCTGTTAATGTTAATTGGCGTTTATCTGGTAAATTTGGTAACAGTGGATCAGGTAAAATCATTTCTAGGGGGTTGGGGGGAAACTTATCTAGATCTTCAACTTTTTTTTCCTGAGCAAGGGTGCTAAAAATACACAAATGCCACACAATAATAGTGGTAACGATAAAAATAAAACGCTGTAGCATGGTGAGTTTACCTTGATTACAGTAATTAAACGCAGCATTGCAGGTCATGGGATGACTTAATTTAGGCTATAAGCAAATATCAAGCTTTTCAAGTATTCTGATTCACTGACTTTTTATTTATTTCTTCTTCTTCCTGTTATTCTGCCTTATTCCTCCTGACTACTGACTCCTTTCTTGATTAATATGAGTAAAATAATTCCGGCAATTAGTGTGAAAAACTTTAGTTTTTACTACAGCAAGCAAAAAATCCTGGAAAGTCTGTCAATGGATATTCCCCAAAATAAGATTATTGCTATTATGGGACCTAGTGGCTGTGGGAAGTCTACTTTCTTAAAGTCTCTCAACCGCATGAGCGATTTGGAGGGAGAAGTCCACACAGAAGGGAAAGTAGAGTTTTTTGGGCAAAATATTTATGATAGACGGATTAATCTCAATCGTCTCCGTCGTCAAATTAGTACAATTTATTCCCAACCTAATCTTTTTCCCATGAGTATCTATGATAACGTTGCTTACGGGATTAAATTAGTTGGTTGGCGACCAAAACCAGAATTAGATGAAGTTGTGGAGTTAGCTCTTAAATCTGCGGATATTTGGGAAGAGGTCAAAAACAAGCTCTATAAGCCGGCTTTAGAACTATCTTGTGGTCAACAGCAACGACTGTGTATTGCTCGCGCTTTAGCTGTAAAACCCCAAGTTATTCTCATGGATGAGCTTTGTTGTGGACTTGATCCCATCAGTACCACAAAAATTGAAGAACTCATTGAGTGTTTGCGTTCTGAATTGACAATTATCTTTATCTCTCAAAACATCCAACAAGTCTCTCGTTTGGCTGATTTCACGGCTTTATTTCAATACAGTAAAAATCATGTGGGACAATTACGAGAGTTTGCATCAACGAAAAAAGTCTTAGCTCAAGCTACAGATTATCGTACCCGCGATTATGCAACCAGTTATTCCCGCTAGTACCGCAAGGCGGAAGTCAAAAGTCAAAAGTCAAAATGAACACATTATAGGGTTTTGGAGGACTTAGAATCGTTGGTTTATTTACGCCGTTTTGTACTAGTTATAGCAGGAGTCAAGGAGTCAGGAGTCAGGAGTCAGGAGTCAGGAGTCAGGAGTCAGGAGTCAGCCAATTATTTACCAATCACCAATGACCAATAACTAATAACTAATAACTAATAACTAATGACCAATGACCAATGACCAATGACCTATTTTAAAAATGAACGCAGCAGGAAAAAACTAGCAATGGATTTAGCATCTACAGGTTCTCCTACCAAAATGGCTTTTTCCAATTCTTCAGGAGTTAGTAATACTATTTCGATATCTTCATCTTCGTCTTGTGCTGGTGGTGTTTCTAGCTTTTCTAAATCTCTAGCAATAAAAGCATAGATAATTTCATCAGAATAACCGGGAGCAAGGAAAAATTCTCCTAATTTATCCCACCGGCGACCATGATAGCCAGTTTCTTCTGCAATTTCCCGTTTGACTGTTTCTAAAGGATCTTCATTGGGTTCTAAAGTTCCCGCCGGAAATTCCAATAATCTTCCCTGCACTGCAAACCGATATTGACGCACAAGTACAAGTTTGCCGTCTGCGGTTATGGGTATAACCAGAGCGCCACCGGGATGACGAATACATTCCCATTCCCCTTCGGCTTTGTTGGGTAAACGCAAGCGGTTAACTTCAAAGTTGAACTTGCGTCCTTTATAAAACAAGCGTTGCTTGAGCAACTGTGGTAATTCTCTACCTAATGGCATAGTAAATTCTACCGTCTGTGAATACAGAGAACTTATACGGGGGTTTTCTGTTGTTATCAGTTCTTTTTGGATTGTAAAAATGGTAATTTTTCCACCCACTACAATAAATGTACATCATTTGTGTTGATCTCTAGTAGTAAATCTTGAATTACTCGTTGAGATATAGGGTCTATCCAATCTGGAGCAATTTCTGCTAGAGGGACTAAAACAAAGGCTCGTTCAGCCATGCGAGGATGGGGAATTTGTAGATTTGGCTGCTGTAAAATTAAGTCATCATATAATAACAAGTCTAAATCTAAAGTACGTGGCCCCCAGTGTTGCTGACGTACACGCCCAAATTTTTGTTCAATGGTGAGTAATTGGGCTAATAAGGCTTGTGGTGAAATCTGCACTGATAATATCGCGCAACCATTTAAGTAGTCTGGTTGAGTTGGGCCTATGGCTTTGGTACGATACCAACGAGATTGGGCTTGTATGGTTATGCCTGATGTTTGGGCTAAGGTTTCTAAAGCTGCTGTAAAAATGGCTAGGGAGTTACCTATGTTACTACCAAGGGCGATCGCCGTTCTAGCCGCAGTTTGTACCATTCTTTAAGACTCCTACACACCTGGGTTTTTTGAATGTGGGATGTGATGTCCACAATAAGTGCAGAAATCACACACCTACAGTTCAAATATCATCAGGATTGATACCTAATGATCTTAAGTAAGTTGCTAATTTCTCCTTTTGTTGTCGTTCTTGTTCAGCCATTTCCTCTGCTTGTTGTTGGGCTAAAGTTGCTTGTTGGGCAATTTCCTCTGCTTGTTGTTGGGCTAAAGTTGCTTGTTGTCTTGCGTCTTCTGCTTGTAAACGAGCTTGTCTTTCAACAATAGCCCTTTCATCACCAGTTAATAGCAAATTTCCCACATCATCCCACCAACGAACCCACGGTAGACCATCATTTTCTATTAAACCTAATTCCACACCCATAGGATAAATTGGAAAATGATTACGCTCGTTTGGTTGCATCTTTTCATAACGCCCATCAACTAAGCGATAAACTTCCAGTAATGCTTTTCTCGCTTCAAAAATTGCATAAAAAGGAATATGAATTGCTTGTTCATAAACCCAGAATTTACCAGCTTTTTCTGTTTCACTCGGAGGAGTCGCGTCTCTTTCTTCTGAACCATTTCCCGAAACAAACTCAATGGCAATTAATGGTGCGACAAACTCTTTCCATAATACATAGGAACGACGATATTCTCCATTGAGAAATGGTGGTACATTAGGCACATAAAACCAATCAGGAGCTTCTGCACCTTTTTCAGGTGGTTCAGTTAAACGCCAATAAATACCGCTATCTTGACCAATACAGTAGTTTCCATCTGGATGTAGTTTCTGTAATACTGGCTGAATGGAACTGGTTAAAACTATACTTTGTGGATGCTCCTGGAAATTTTTCACGAAAGTTCCATCTGAATCTGGTAGTTGCGTATGATCTGGTAATGTGAATTTATTGGTGTGAATGTCTTGACTTGGGGGAGTAGTGGGATTAATCACTGCTTGAGTGGTTTCCATAGTAACTCCAGGATGTAAGTAGGTTGGCGTTAAAAATTGTCGTCATGGCAAGAGGCAAGAGGCAATAGGCACTCATGCAAGAGTGAAGAAGTTTTGAGCGATTTTACCTTTCTTCACATACCCTTAATTTTTTCTGTTGACCTAATCATATTGGTTTAATTTTAACAGTAGACACTAAAAAGTTGAAGTGTTTGAATCAGCTAATTAAATTTAGCTTGATCATAGACAATCACAAGGGATTCCTAGGTCGCGCTTCGCTATCGCATTTTTTTGGGTCAAATTTGAGTGCTTGTTGCCAAGATGCGATCGCTTCTCTCCATTCTCCCTGCAATGCCGATAATTTCCCCGCTAAGGCATGAAAGTCTGCATGACTATAATACAAAGCTAAAGCTTGATTGTTGTGCATTGCTGCTTCTGAATAACGGTCTTTTGACAACAAATCCAGGGCTTGTCTGTGATACCAAATAGCTTGATCATGCAAAGTGATCAAGTCGGATAAATCGGCTTTGCAGCGTCTACAAGTTGGAGAGTGGGGAGGCAATGGAGAAGTCTGGCTGTCAGTTTCTCCCCCTTGCGTCCCTACTGCCCTTGTCGGACGATAAATTGCTCCACAAACAGGACATTTCATAATTACTACTCTCTATTTCCTATTCATCATTCGTACTAGCGTAGTAAAGAAAATCTGAGAGTTCTTCTTGTAACTGGGATAATTCTGGACTCTTGTTAGCACTGGCATTTTCAATCTGGGCTAATAAGTCTTGTAATTCCCCTGCTTGTTCAGAATCTAGTGTGGGCAGTGTTTGTTGAGCGCGGTCTAAAAGTGCTGCTAATTCTGGAGCTATTTCTACTACTGAGATTGTCTCTGCTGTGGAGATTTCGACAGTTTCATCAACTTCAAACAAGGCATCTAAATCTGCCCTGGCTTGCTTCAATTCATGACTAGAAAGCTTCTCAATCCCTGCATTATTGACTACTAGCGTTCCCTGTTGTCCTTTGCCTTTTTCAGTAGTGGTGACAGTAAGAATGCCATTGATATCAAAGTCAAAGTGAACCTCAACTTGAATACCCCCTGCTGGTTTGGGTGGTAAGTTCTCGACTCTAAAATCACCTAAAGGCACATTTTCTTCAGCGATCGCATTTTCTCCCTGAAAAACTTCAATTTCTACCACTTCTTGTTCATCAGACACGGTGTAATAAACCTGAGAGCGAGAAACGGGAACAACGCTATTGCGGGGAATAATCACACTGAAGTAACCGGGCATAATTCCCATTGGTGTAGACACCGCCGCAGCAATACCCAAGGAATGGGGAATTACATCTACAAGAATGGCATCTACAGATTCACCTACCAACACCCCAGCTTGTAAAGCTGCTCCCAAGGCCACACAAAGGTCTGGTTGAATACCATCACTGGGAGTCTGTCCCAAATGTTCGGAAATCATTTCTTGAACCAGAGGAATACGTGTCGAACCACCAACTAAGATAATTCGGTCAATATCACCGGGTAATAGGTCTGCATCGCTGAGAGCGCGGTCAATAGCCTCTAAGGTTTCTGTTAATAGAGGGCGAATCAACTTTTCCAAATCTGCTCGCGGTACTTCTGTCTCTAGATGGAGTGCGGTTTTGCCTTTAGTACCTAAAAAGGCTTCACGAATTGTAGCAAAAGCATGGGAACTCAAATCAATTTTTAACTGCTCGGCTGCTCGTAAAAGACGGGCTTGGGTGACAGCATCATCTGGTACATCCACACCATGCTGTTTACGAAATAGATCTACTAAATAAAGTTGCAACAACCTATCAAAATCGTCTCCACCCAAGCGGTTATTACCATGAGTTGCTAATACTTCCGTGACTTCGCCTGTAATTTCGACTACCGACACATCAAAAGTACCACCACCCAAGTCATAAACCAAAACCCGTTCTGTCTCTTCGGAACGCAAATCATAAGCTAAAGCGGCTGCTGTTGGTTCATTGATAATTTGCAGTACCTCTAAACCAGCAATCTCTCCGGCGGTTTTAGTTGCTTGGCGTTGAGCATCTGTAAAGTAAGCGGGAACTGTAATTACTGCTTGGGTAATTGTTTCTCCTAAAGCATTTTCAGCCCGTTGTTTAAGGGCGCGGAGAATAATGGCGGAAATTTCATGAGGTAAGTATTCTTTATCTCCTAAAGTGGTTTTGTGATCAGTTCCCATCCAGCGTTTGATTGACTTCACAGTGCGTTCAGCAGCAGCAGCATATTGACGCAGTGCTTCTCGTCCCACCAGCACTTTACCCGTATCGCTAAATCCTACACAGGAGGGTAAAATCAGGTCGCCATCTTCTCCTGGTAAAACCCGCACCTGTCCGTTTTCGACAATTGCTACTTCGGAATTTGTTGTTCCTAAATCAATACCGACTGCTTTCATAATTCTAAATTTAAAGGTTTTTGCCCCTGGTGTAATTTCGCAAGCTCACACCATAACGTAATTACAAAATATCCTATTTTGGCAGCATGACAGCTTTACCATTAGAGATAAGATTACAAGATATTGACCAAATAATTCATAATTCTTAGTTGGTAATTAAATTTCTGCTTTGACTGCTTTCTCTAAACGATTAGTTTCACCTTTTGCATCTTTGAGTAAATCATGCCAATTGTCTGGAGGATGACCACTTTCCAGCATTTTCTGAAAAACTCGATAAGCGTCTGTGTTACTGTCATAGGAACGCTTAGAGTTCTCATCGTTAACCCAGGCGAAAACAATTATTTTACTCTCTTGATGATATCGAAAAAACAGTCGGTACTGCTGAAAAAATTTCGCTCTAAACCAGTGCTTGTAATCATTACCCAGAGTAGTACCTTGGCGATAATCACTACGAGTTGGGTCTTGAGGAATAACATCAAATGCCAGTTTTGCTAAGGCAGCTAGACGCTTTGTGGCGTTTTTCTTCTTGTAGTCTTGAGGATACTTCTGGCGCAAATGTTCAACCTGGGTCAGAAGTTCTTCAAACTGGTTAAGGAAGAGAGGATGAGCAAATATGTCCCACCCATTAATCACTAGCGGCTGATTTACAGACAAACTCATTCATCCTCATCAGAAAGTGCTGCATCAAGATCAAGATCAACTCCAGCAACTAAGGACTGAACACGGCTGACTAAATCAGAGCTAATCGCTTGTAAGTGCTGAGGATTCTTTTGGATATCTCGCGCAATAAAATTTAAAAATTGCCCAATGATAGGATCGCTCTCCGTCTTGTCAACGCGAGAAATCACCACCTTACCGTCTGGCTGGATAGTGTAGCAGATTTTATCCCGCTTATCCAAGCCCAGGAACTTGCGAATGGGATCAGGGATTGTAGTCTGATAGCGATCAGTTAGAGTAGATTCTGAAGATGGGGCTGGTATTACAGCCATAGCGACCTCTCAACCTATCGGTTAAATTCTGTCTCTAAGGTAATGCAATTGCATTGTCTTGTCAAGAGTGATATTTCTGGTTGGGACAGTTTAATACTTTGTTATACAGCGATCGCTTGCGTTGCGGAGTAAATCGCCTTAGCAATCCCCGTAAATATTTTATCCGCAGTGAATATGGCTTAAAGCACTTTATCTGCCAGCTTTTAAAACTTGTTCGGCTGTCAGTTTGAAATTTGGGAATGTCAGCGAAGTAATGGGTTGATTGCCTCGAATTTGCTGAATTTCATACTCTCCTTTGACTAACGTACAAATGGAAAGGGTCGGTTGTTTCGGTTTCCCAATATGTCGAGTCCCACCTAAACCCGCATAATCCGCAATCCAATATTCAGGAATACCTAAAATTGCGTAGTCTTCAACTTTCCGCGCATAGTCGTTTTGCCAGTTGCTACTAACTACTTCCATCACAAATTTAATCGAACTGCCCAGGGTGATGATTGATTGGTCATGCCAAAGTAGTTCTTTGGCAAGTTCATTGCGATCAATAACCATAACATCGGGTCGAAATGCTGTCATACCCAAGTTAGAAGGACGTAGTAATCCTCGCTGAAGAACAAACCAATTCAAACATAAGGCATCAATTTGGGCGCAGACTTTTGTGGTGGTAAAAGCTGAAACTTCTTCATGGTAGCCTGTTGGTTCCAAATCAAACACCTCTCCATCAATCAATTCGTAGCGGTTACTGTCACCATAACGGACGATAAAATCGCCAAAACTTAGTAACTGCTGTTGTATTGGTATTTCGCTGGCAATGGTCATAGGTCAACTTAGCCCCATCAATATCATCACTCTAGCATTTTCGCTAAATTCATCCTGCGCCGTTTTTTCAAATTCTCACACTGCTTTCCCTAGTGGCATGAATATTTCAACGTTAAGTAACGCACTTTACAATATCCGCAATCATATTTAAGCACCTAATAGAGGCATAAGCAAAGGAATTGGGCGATCGCGGTTCTTTCTGTAAACGAGAAAATCGCTATCAAGCGTAAAAATCAGACTGCTAGGGTATAGCTACGACATTCGGGCTAATTCCGCATCTGCTAAAGAAACTGGTACTGATTGATAGCGACTTACAGCAGTTTGTGATCAAGTCCAGTACAAAAATAGCTATCTAAATAGGGTCAAAAAACAATCCACAATGATTAAACCAATTGAGAGCATTTTCATCAGTAATAGCATTAACCGCCATAGTAATTGCCTCATCAAGTGC
>NZ_JAQMSE010000246.1:0-26384 GCF_028330045.1 Aphanizomenon sp. CS-733/32 | reverse complement strand
TATTTTGTTCGTTTCGTCGCTGTAGCCTTCTTTGTTTTCGCTACGCTCAAATACAATTTGGGCTACGCAACTCAACTCACGCGCATTCATCCCACGCTCCTAAGAGTGAGACGTGGGGCTTCTGCTGATTAAGCTAAAAATTATCTTTCATGCCGCGAATTCGGGCAAAGGTTTGAATGCCATTATCACTCTTGGCTGTTGCTTGTAGAGATGGTTCTTCCCAACGTAAAAAAGGATTGGTGAGTTTTTCTAGTCCTAAAATTGATGGAACTGTTGGCTCTAATTTATCCCGTTGAGCTTTAACATCTTGATAGCGTTTTTGTAAATCTGCATTTTCAGCATCCACCGTCACAGCAAACCGCAAATTGCTTAAAGTGTATTCATGGGCGCACCAGACGCGAGTGTGATCAGGTAAAGCCCGGAGTTTACTTAAAGAATCTACCATTTGCCCCGGTGTGCCTTCAAATAAACGACCACACCCTGCCGCAAACAATGTATCACCACAGAACAATTCTCCAGGCTCTCCTGGACTTACTGGAGGGAAATAGTAAGCAATATGAGCGCGAGTATGTCCAGGTACAAAGAATATATTAGCAGTGCGATCGCTAAATTGGATGCGATCGCCTTCCTCTAAAAACACCTGTTGTCCCGGAATCCTTCCCCTGTCTTCCACACCTCCATAAACTTTCACATCAGGAAATACTTTCATTAATTGTATATTCCCACCCACATGATCACTATGATGATGGGTATTAAAAATTGCCACTAATTGAGCATTAATTTTTCCCAATTCATCTAAAACTGGTTGTGCTTCCGCCGGATCAACAACAGCCGCAATATTCCGCGCTGGATCATGCAGTAAAAATATATAATTATCCGTAAGTACCGGCAAACGAATGATTTCCATAAGCTTTTTTCATTGGTGATTGGTGATTGGTGATTGGTAATTGCTAATTGGTAATTGGTGATTAGATACCTGTTTTTATCCTATTAATCCTAAAATCCTGGAAATCCTGATTCTGACAATATATTTTTTAATCCTGTAAATCCTAAAATCCTGGAAATCCTGATTCTGACAATGTAGGGGCGCAGGGTCTGCGCCCTTAATGATATTGCTAAGACCAAGAATCTAAATCTAAAGATTGCATTCCCTCGCTCTTAACATAATCCAGCAAACCTCCCAACTGTCGCCAGACAAAAAAGCAAGTTAGGAAACTCATTGGTAAACCTATACTTAAAGCCATTCCCGTAGGAAAACCAAATATCTCAAAACCGGAACAAAGAAATAAGCAAGAACCACCAGTAATACCAATAAATGGCACCAACAACTGTTTATAAAAAGAACGGGTATTAGTCTTTTCTTTAGGAGATTTATCTTGTGGCCATTGCTGGACAATTACCTTTAATGTCCCAGATAAAGCTAACCCAGAAGTTAAAGCCGTGAAAAAACCAACTAATAGTAAAAAGTAGGGTGGTTGCAGAGGGTAATAGTACATTAAAACTCCTGAGTGTTATTAAAATTCGTTTTTATTTGGTAACAGATTATTTGGCTAAAATAGCTGCTACACCTTCTTTCGAGAACTCGGTCAACAGGCTAATGGCGACATTAAGTAAACGATTTGGTGGTAAATCATCCTTGACCAAATCCCACAGACGTTGGACTTCTTCTGTGTGCAAACGGTCATCTTCAGTGATAGCTAAGACCAACTGACGACGGAGAAATTTACCCTCTTCGGAAAGGATGAATTCTAAACCCATTTTCGCCGTTGGTAAAACATCGAAATTGCTATCAGTGCGAGCGATCGTAATTAGATTTTCTAACCTTTGCCACTGAAACTTACCATCTTTGAACAACACATTCAAGAGCCGTCGTCGTAATGCGGGAGATTCCCCAGTTAATAACCGCCGAGCGATATAGGGATAACCCACTTCCACAATTTTGAAATTAGGGTTAAGACTGAGGGCAATTCCTTCTTGTGTCACCAAAGAACGAATAATCAAAGCAAACTTTGCCGGCACACGGAAAGGATATTCATACATCAATTCCGAGAACTCATCGGTAATGGTTTTGAAGTTGAAATCTTGGACATTTTTACCAATAGCATTTCCTAATACTGCTTCTAAGGCAGGAACAATAGGGGCAATATTAGTATTTGCTGCCAAAAAGCCCAGTTTAACAAAATCTTCCGCTAAATCGGCGTAATCCTTATTTACCAAATGGACTAAAGCATCAACTAAACTTTCCTTAGTAGTTTCCTCCAATTGATCCATCATCCCAAAGTCAATGTAAGCCATGCGACCATCGGGCATAGCGAACAAATTCCCCGGATGAGGATCGGCATGGAAAAAGCCATGCTCTAATAGTTGTTGTAACCCAGTAGTTACACCTATTTGAATGATGGCTTCTGGGTCTAAACCTATGGCTTCGATATTCTGAGTATCCGTGAGCTTAAAGCCATTAATCCATTCTAGGGTTAAAACATGATTGCTGGTATAATTCCAGTAAATACAGGGAATTTTTACCTGGGGGTCATCACGGAAGTTATGGGCAAATTTTTCCGCATTGCGACCTTCATTGATGTAATCAATTTCCTCAAATAGCTTGGTGCCAAACTCGTCCACAATTAAAGTTAAATCGTGACCGAGATTCAGTGGTAGCCAGGGAGCAAGCCAACTGGCAACCCAACGCATGAGATACAGGTCTTTTATCAGTAACGGGCGGAGGTTAGGGCGTTGGACTTTGACTGCCACTTCCTCGCCACTGAGTAAGCGACCCCGGTAAACTTGACCCAAACTAGCGGCTGCTACGGGTTGAGGGGAAAGCTCTCGAAAAATTTCGCCAATTGAGCGATTTAATTCTATTTCAATAATCTGATATGCCAGATCATTATCAAAAGGTGGTAACTGGTCTTGTAACTTGATTAGTTCTGCTAAGAAGTCTTTGCGGACTAAGTCAGGACGAGTCGAGAGGGCTTGACCAACTTTAATAAATGTCGGACCGAGATTGGTGAGTAGGGTTCGCAACTGGGTAGCGCGTTTCCCCTGATTTTCCTCCACCTGGTCAAGAAATTCGTCCCATTTGAGACTGAATATAAATCCGGCAAAAGACCAGATTATTCTCAGTAGTCGTCCCCAGGCTAACCAAGGACGGTAACGAAAGTAACGAGCGATCGCTCCGCTTGCCCAGGGCAGTGCCTCTGGGTTATACTGCTTTAATTCATCAGATTGATACTGACCCACGCCTTTATTTGCCTCTTCAACTGGGAATTGTACATCGTCGCTTTGATTCTGAATGCTAACTCAATTGTTGGCACCAGAAAATGGTACTTTTTAGTTTAGAAAGAAACTTTAACCGGATCTAGGAGCAATAGGTGAACAAATAAGCCTATCTATCTAGATTTATTTATCTTTTTCTTAATTATACTTTATAAAAGTACAAACTTTTTGTGCATATTTGGGGTATTTTATATTTTCTTAATGACTCATAACTGAAATTTTTGTAGAAGTTTATGTAAATGCGTCCTTTTTATGCAATTTATGAGGTTAAAAAAGCCTCAGTTGAAGTGTATCATTTGGTGGATGGGAAATATGAGAAAATGCCAGCAAATGAAAGGGGACATTATCCAGTTCCAGAAATGGGAGTAGAGCTAGGTATCCAACAAAATACGGAAATACCTTGGTTGCGCTGGTGGACTGCTGATGGTGAGATGTTATTGTCTGGAAATGAACGGGCTAATTTAGAACAACAACGGGCTAATTTAGAACAACAACGGGCTGATCAGGAACGTATCGCTAAACAACAAGCTGAGGCACTACTACTTGAAGAACGTCAGCAAAATGAAAAACTGACAGCATATCTAAAAAACTTAGGTATTAATCCTGATCTAATACCATAGAGACAAAGTAGAGACGTTACATGGAACGTCTCTGCAAGAGTGGAAAACCTGATGATCTCACAGAATAGGGCGATCCTTATCTGCGGTAAAGATTGTGTTAAACTTAGAAAAAATAAATTTAAGGGGATGAAGTTGTCATGGTATTAACAAAACCAATAATTGCCCCACCAACTAATCATCAAATCACACTGCCCGACCACACACAACTGCCAGATTCAGATGGAACATTTGTGAAAAATTTTCAAGAATTACCTCAAAGTATAATTCTCACAACTTCTATAGAACCAACTTTACAAAAACTACATCCCGACGGACGTTATTGTATTGGACAAGATAGCGGTATCTATTGGCGAATTACAGAACCACCAATCAAAGGGGCAGAAGCGCCAGATTGGTTTTATGTTCCCAATGTCGAACCTCTTCTAGCAGGAGAATATCGTCGTTCTTATGTAATGTGGAAAGAGATTGTCGCCCCGTTTATTGCCATAGAATTTGTCTCTGGTGATGGTTCAGAAGAAAGAGACACGACATCATTAAATGATATTGATGAACAAACCGGAGAACCCAAGAAAGCGGGTAAATTTTGGGTATATGAGCGGGCAATTCGTATTCCTTTTTATGCAATTTATGAGGTTAAAAAAGCCTCAGTTGAAGTGTATCATTTGGTGGATGGGAAATATGAGAAAATGCCAGCAAATGAAAGGGGACATTATCCAGTTCCAGAAATGGGAGTAGAGTTAGGTATCCAACAAAATACGGAAATACCTTGGTTGCGCTGGTGGACTGCTGATGGTGAGATGTTATTGTCTGGAAATGAACGGGCTAATTTAGAACAACAACGGGCTGATCAGGAACAACAACGGGCTGATCAGGAACAACAACGGGCTGATCAGGAACGTATCGCTAAACAACAAGCTGAGGCACTACTACTTGAAGAACGTCAGCAAAATGAAAAACTGACAGCATATCTAAAAAACTTAGGTATTAATCCTGATCTAATACCATAGAGACGAAGTAGAGACGTTATATGGAACGTCTCTACAAGGGTTTTAAACTGTTATAGGATAGACATATTTAATTTCTGGAGATATCTAATGGAGGGTGGGGAAACCTGATGATCTCACAGAATAGGGCGATCGCAAAGCGCTGCTGCAATCTCCGAACTCCGAAGTCACGTAATAGAGGGTGGGGAAACCACGCCCCTACTTGATCAGGTTAACAAAATTTGGGATTTAAGATTTTTTCCGACTGAATTTAACTTCCAGAATTGGTTAGCAATGGTATTATTCAGGTATTACAAAAAGTAAAGGGCAATTTTACTATGACCAAAGCACCTGTTGCTCCTGTGGTGCTAGTCATTCTAGATGGATGGGGCTACTGTGAGGAAGAGCGAGGAAACGCAATTTCCGCTGCCAAGACTCCGATTATGGACAGTTTATGGGCAGTCTATCCCCACACCCTCATTCGCACATCAGGAAAAGCCGTAGGGTTGCCAGAAGGTCAAATGGGCAACTCGGAAGTTGGTCATTTGAACATTGGCGCTGGTCGAGTCGTACCCCAAGAATTGGTACGGATCTCAGATGCTGTAGAAGACGGTTCTTTAGCCGCAAACCCAGCCCTTGTCAAAATTTGCCAGGAAGTCCGTGCTGCTAATGGCAAGTTGCATCTAGTGGGGCTTTGTTCTGATGGGGGGGTACATTCCCATATTACCCATCTATTTGGATTACTTGACTTAGCAAAAGAACAGCAACTTTCACAAGTTTGTATTCACGCCATTACTGATGGTCGTGACACTAAACCGACAGATGCTATCAACGTCATTCAGCAGTTGCAAGACTATATAAATCATGCTGGCATCGGTGAAATCACTACCATCAGTGGTCGCTATTATGCAATGGATCGTGATAACCGTTGGGATCGAGTCCAACGCGCTTACGATGTGATGACAACAGATAATGGTGGCAATGGGCTCACGGCTGTAGAGGTATTGCAAGCAGCTTACGCGGGAGGAGTGACTGATGAGTTTGTGATCCCAGTCCGGTTACAACCGGGCGCGGTAGAATCTGGTGATGGGGTCATATTTTTCAATTTCCGCCCCGACCGTGCTAGAGAACTAACTCAAGCTTTTGTGAGTCACACTTTTAGCGGTTTTGAAAGACAACCTATTCAACCACTTTCTTTTGTAACTTTTACCCAGTATGATCCAGAATTGCCAGTTTCTGTGGCTTTCGCACCGCAAAATCTGAGTAATATTCTGGGTGAAGTTATCGCTAATCGCGGGTTAAAACAGTTTAGAACCGCTGAAACCGAAAAATACGCTCATGTTACTTATTTCTTTAATGGGGGACTAGAAGATCCCTGTGAGGGAGAAGACCGGGAATTAGTCAGTAGTCCAATGGTGGGGACCTATGATCAAGCCCCGGCGATGTCAGCACAAGCTGTGACAGATGTGGCGATCGCTGCCATCAGAAAGGGTATCTATTCCCTAGTCGTGATGAACTATGCTAACCCAGACATGGTAGGGCATACAGGACAAATTCCAGCGACGGTCACGGCCATTGAAGCAGTAGATAAATGTTTAGGTCGTCTAATTGATGCTATTGGTAAAGCAGGTGGGACAGCAATTATTACTGCTGATCACGGCAACGCTGAGTATATGCTAGATGAGGGCGGTTATCCTTGGACAGCCCATACTACTAACCCAGTTCCTTTAATTTTGGTAGAAGGCGAAAAAGCCAAAATACCCGGATATGGAACAAATGTGGTATTAAGAAATGATGGCAAATTAGCCGATATTGCCCCGACTATTCTGGATATTTTACAAATATCCCAACCACAAGAAATGACAGGGCGATCATTACTGAAAGGCGCAGAATATGATTTACAACTAACTCGTACTCCTGTGCAAATAGGTTTGTAAAATCGTAAAGCCCTGGCGACTAGAAGTCTCGGCTACACAATCAAAGTCCGCCTGCGCGGACTCAAAAAAAATCAAGATTTTGAAACCCACGACAGTGGTTTTTGCTTGTGTAGATGCGGTTTTTAACCGCCAATTTACCTCAAAAATTGATAACTTCTGACAAACAACTAATATGGCAATTACTAACATTATTCAAGGCATTTGGGCATTTTCCGCCCTCGGTTTGATTATCCTCGTTTTGTTACATAGTCCTAAAGGTGATGGCATAGGTGCTATTGGTGGACAAGCACAATTATTTAGTAGTACCAAAAGTGCCGAAAATACTTTAAATCGAGTTACTTGGGCATTAACAGTAGTTTTTATGGGTTTAACTGTGGTTTTAAGTGCTAATTGGTTGCCCAAATAATTAAAACTGAAAATGGGAAAAATTACCCAAAATCAAAACTTTTGGCGAAGATTGAAAGCAGTTCTGACTTTAGCAATAAGTACAGGACTGCTGGTTGTTTTAACTAATTTTCAAGTTAATGCCATTTTCAGGGAACAGGGAAGAAACTTTCAATTATCAACTTCTCTTCCTGTTCTCCAAAAAACCCATCCTTTACCATTAACTCTGGCACAATGGCAAGATAAAACAAATAGTGGAGATTATTTTGATCAAATTAAATCTACAAAAGTTGGTTATTTAATTTGGTCACGTTTTCCGGTGAAAGTGAAGATAGAAACACCAACTGATATTAATCAAAAACAAGGGCAAATATGGGTTAATAGTGTTTCTCAAGCAGTGCAAGAATGGAGTATTTATTTACCTTTGCAGATAGTAGGAAAATCTGCTATTGCTGATATTACAATCTTCCAAAAAGCACCACCCTTACAACGTGAACCTAATGGTAAGATATTACGGGCGCGTTCGGCTTTAACGACTTTTGATTTATATACTGAAAATAATATTTTATCTCAGAGGTTTACAATTCTGCTGAGTCCTAGTCAAACTGGTGAATATGTACTATCAGCAGCCCGTCATGAACTTGGTCATGCTTTGGGTATTTGGGGTCATAGTCTTCTAGAAACTGATACGATGTATTTTTCTCAAGTTCGCAAACCGCCGTTGATTTCTGTCAGAGATGTGAATACTTTGAAACGGGTTTATGAACAATCTACTAGTTTGGGGCCAAATTGAGTTTATTTCACGCAAAGGCGCAAAGGTAAGATTTTAAGATGAAGGCAACCAGTTTTTATCTAAAATCTGATCTAAGGTGTAAGGACAAATTTCTGGTAAGTTAGTTAGTTTGGTTTTGACTTGAACATAATCTAAGGCATTGCTGTAAATGATATTGATATTTTCTGCTAAATGATTGCGTAAGTTAGTGGTTAATTCTTCGTTAATTTGATTACGAAAACTAATAATTTCCGCAGCCCAATGGTTAGCATTTCTGGGCTTTTCTATATGCCAATTTTGATAAAGTAATAAGTGTCTAATAATCTGTTCTAATAAACTTCTCACTCGTCTTTTTTCGGTTTTCGCCAATTCTTCTAACTCTTCTATTAAGTGATCATAGTCAACATCTCCCAATTGACGAGATTTGAGGTTTTTAATTGTCTCCTCTAGCCATTGTGAGTAATTAGACTCATATAGTTTGTTGATCTCAATAGCTGTTTTCATTATTTGCTGACTTAGCTTGAGGCTTGATTGGTTGCGCTTATATGATTGAGATAGTTCTTCCTCATCGGTTTCATAATAACAAATTTCTGGGTCGGTGTCAATAGCTTTGACTCTATTATTGCGAGGCTGTGGAAATTACAAGTAAATTTGATTTTCGACAGCCTCATGATTTGATTACACTCGACGGAGGTTCATGAGTTCTTGAGGAGATGCAAGCATATCAATGGCTACGAAGAAGATTTTACCATCGGGATTGATTAAAAACCGCCAGGAAATGTTCATCCCAACTGTGACACCAAACCAAGGAGTTTGGACTATTCCTGTGACTTTCAGTTGTTTAGAACCGTCTGGTTGTACTTCGCAGATACCTTGTTGGGGCATCATGTTTAGTCCTTGTGCTTCTTCGCGCATATATTTAGCGATCGCTTCCCGGCCAATAATTGGCTTTTGGAATGGTGGTTGTAGCGCACCGTCGGTAGTGAATAGTGCGATCGCATCATCAAACTTATCTGCATTCATGGCTTCAATGTAGCCTAAGACCGCAGGTTCTGTAATCCCATCAATTTTAACTGAGGAAATCACTGGAGTTGTCCGTTGGAAAGCCGGTTCTGTAGCTGCTTTGGGATAACTGCTAGGCCCAAGATCAGAAGTATCAAATCCCATATCTACTACGGTATTCCGCAAGACGGTGATTTGCTGACCTTGATCAAGTTTCTGTGTGGCTTCTAATACAAATTGTACACCAGGAGACATTTGATAGCCAACGGGGATAGGAGTGATAATTCCCTGTTTCATCAATTCTCCTAACTCGTACCAGAAAGCTAATTTGGTATTGACGCTGAAGAAACCATAGGAACGGCTAATAGGAGTATCAGCACGGCTGGCTAAATCCCGCATAACTTTGGTTTGATCTTCACGAGACATTTGCTTAATTTGGGTCAGCAAACTTTCGGCTAGTTGCAACCGTGCTGCTCCAGGTGCTGCGGGAGTAATGGTTTTACCCATTTCGGTGTAAGCATACCAAAGATATGCTAGTTTATCATCAACGTTCAGTTGATCAAATAACGCTATAGTTGCGGGAATAGGACTAGGAACTTGAGTATTGGAAAAAATAGTTTGAGCAGACTGGATAGTTAAAGCCACAGTCGAAACCTCCAAAATTATGTGTTTATTAGTCCTTGTCAAGACATCAGCGAAAAATGTTCATCATGAACTTATGTCTTATGCAAAGTAATGTAACGATAATCTTAATTTTTGTAAATAATAGGAATCACTAATTGACAAAATAGGTAATTAATGGTAGAGACTTTATTTCCACGCAGAGGCGCAGAGAGGAATTTAGGAGCTAAATTGTGTTGATTAATGAAGGTTATCGTTTAATTAAACAGATTAGTAAGGGGGGATTTTATCAGACCTTTTTAGCTGTAGATGAAAGTCAATTTCCGCCAATTCATTGTGTTGTTTATCAAGTTTCGTCTCGATATCAACCGCTAGAAATTTTTCAGTTTCAAGTACAGAAATTAACGGAATTAGGTAAACATCCGCAAATTCCAACTTTAATCACACATTTTATAGAAAATGAATATTACTATTTAATTGAAGAATTTATTGATGGTGATAATTTAGCTAGTTTATTAGCAAAGCAAGGTAGTTTTCAGGAAACTCAGATTTGGCAAATTTTAAAATGTTTATTGCCGGTGATTAGATTTATTCATGATCATCAAATTATTCACCGCAATATTCAACCAGAAAATATTATTGTGCGGACTAAGAACCAAAATCAAGATTTGTTAGATGATTTGGTTTTAGGAGATTTTGCGAATATGAAGTTTGCTAATATCAATGAAGATACAGATCATTTAGTTGGTAGTCCAGAATATATTTCTCCAGAACAAGCACAAGGTAAAGCAGTTTTCGCAAGTGACCTTTATAGTTTAGGTGTAACTTGTATTTATTTACTTACTCAGATTTCTCCTTTTGAACTGTTTGATGTGACTAGTAATGGCTGGATATGGCAAGATTATCTCACATATCCAATTAGTGAACATTTAGGACAAACCCTAGATAAGTTGGTGGAATTTGATGTACAAGAACGTTGGCAATCAGCAGATCAACTTATCTATAATTTAGGCATTAAAGATAATTATTTGCCTTTATTATCCATAGAAAAAAGTCATTTGTGGCAACTTGCTTATACTCTAGAAAATAAAATCTATAGTTCCATTAATACTGTGGCATTAAGTCATGATAGCAAAATATTAGCTAGTGGTGAAGATAATAAAAGTATTAAATTATGGAATTTAAGCAATCAGCAATTAATCAGGAACTTTCCCGGACATACTCAATCTGTAACGGCAGTTATTTTTAATCATAATGATACAATTTTAGCCACAGCTAGTGATGATCAAACTATCAATTTATGGGATGTGAAGACATTAACGAAAATTCATAGTTTGACAGGACATTCCCACGCTGTTAAATCCCTAGCATTTCATCCTCATGGACAAATTTTAGCTAGTGGTAGTTGGGATAAAACTATTAAAATCTGGGATGTAAATACAGGGTTAGCACTAAATACTTTAACAGGGCATAAATTACAAGTAAATGCTGTAGCTTTTAGTCCCCAAGGACAGCTTTTAGCTAGTGCTAGTTATGATCGCACAGTTCGGGTTTGGAAATTAGAAAACGGAAATTTTCACTTATTAACAACTCTTTTGGGTCATACTTGGGCAGTTTTGACAGTGGCTTTTAGTCCCACTGATCCTCATTTGTTAGCCACTGGTAGCGGTGATAATACAATCAAATTATGGGATGTTAGCACTGATGAATTAATTAGTACACTTTCAGGCCATTCTTGGTCAGTAGTGGCTGTAGCTTTTAGTGCTGATGGAGAAACGCTGATTAGTGGCAGTTGGGATAAAACGGTGAAAATTTGGCAAATCAGCACAAAATTAGAAATTGCTAGTCTTGTCGGTCATGTAGACTCGGTATCTAGCGTTGTTATGGGGGGTGATGGGGAATTGATTATCAGTGGTAGTAAGGACAAGACAATCAAATTGTGGCGAAGATGATGGGGACTGGTGACAGGTGATAATTTGACTTAATTACCCATTACCCATTACCAATCACCCACTACCAATTACCAATTTAAAATCATCAGGCGCTACCTGTGAAGGCAACCTCTGGAAATTTCAACTGTGCTTCTGCCATTGGGCGTTTTCTGCCTTCTTCTTGCCAGTAGTTAATCACTTCTGTGGCTTTGTTAAGCAACTCTACCCGGTCAACATCTGTAATCCAGTGTTTGGATTCTAACTCTTTTTTTAACTCTTCCCAGGCATCATTTCTGGGCCAAAAAAAGTATTTGGTTAAGGGACTAGAACCTTTACCTACAACTTGATCTACTGCTAGGGCGACGTTTTCGTCTAACCAGAGAATTTTCAAAATGAACTTGGTCAATTACACCTCCGGGGAATATCCGGGTTTTACTTACTAAGTTTGCGACCCCTTATTTTAACTCAATCTTTGAATAATTGACCATTTGTGGTGGCAATTAGTTTTACAGCAATTCTCGTTCTTCTGAAATACAATGGAGGGCGACATTCTCATGAAATACAATGGAGGGCGCAGGCCCTGCGCCCCTACGGGTTTTTCTGTATTCTGCTATATGATTAATTTTGTTGCATATCACGTCAGAGTTAGATGATTAAACTAATTGGTATTTTTCTGGGTCTATTACTGGTTTTTGGCTGGAATACACCAGTTATGGCAGAATCTCAACCTATTACTGCCCAGGAGTTGCAAGTGGGGGATGAATTGGCGACTAAGGCTTTTGTAGCTACGAATCAGGGTGATTTTGTGACGGCGGAAGCTTATTGGACAGAAATTATTGAAAAATTTCCGACTAATGCGGGAGCATGGAGTAATCGGGGTAATTCTCGTGTCAGCCAGAATAAGTTACAAGCCGCATTGATGGATTATAACAAAGCTATAGAGCTTGCGCCTAATGTGACAGATCCTTATTTGAATCGGGGGACGGCGTTGGAAGGTTTGGGAAGATGGGAGGAGGCGATCGCTGATTATAATCGCGTCTTAGAATTAGATCCTCAAGATGCTATGGCTTACAATAATCGTGGTAATGCTAAAACAGGTTTAGGGAAATGGCAAGAAGCGATTTTAGATTTCCAAACAGCCACAGAAATTACCCCAAATTTTGCCTTTGCTAGAGCTAATTATGCCCTGGCTTTATATGAAACTAATCAAACAGATCAAGCTATCCGGGAGATGCGGAATATAGTCCGTAAATATCCTCAATTTGCTGATATGCGTGCTGCTTTAACAGCCGCTTATTGGGTGACGGGAAATCGGGGAGAGGCAGAAAGTAATTGGGTAGCAGCCTATGGACTAGATACCCGTTATAAGGATATGAATTGGGTAAGGAATATCCGTCGCTGGCCACCAAGTATGATAGCAGCTTTGGATAGATTCTTGAAACTACAATAAATCAAGTAGTCGGACAAAATTAAATTCACTCGTTGAGACAGGGAACTCTTAACTGGGAACAGAAAAATCAGTTGTATATCAGTTAAGGAGGGCTTGCTGAATCAAGCAAACCAGGAGTTATTATTGCTGTTTGCAAATTTCTAGCATTTAGTATTGCGATCGCTCCCCCAAATTAGCTACAATGTCAAGGCTGTGGGTACGTTCAAAGTCGCTGAGGGTCAAGCTACACTTTTATGAGCCACCCTGGGACACCCAAATAACGAAGATTTTACCAAGAAAAGCAAAAAACAATGGCGAAACGTGTGCAATTAGTTTTAACAAAAGATGTTACCAAGCTGGGAAAACTCGGCGATTTGGTAGAAGTAGCCCCCGGTTATGCTCGTAACTACCTCATTCCCCAGAGTTTAGCCGCTCGCGCTACACCTGGTCTACTCAAACAAGTAGAACGCCGACGTGAGAAAGAATATCAAAGACAATTAGAACTGAAACAACAAGCGACTGAGCAAAAAACAGCTTTAGAAAATATTGCTGGTTTAAAAATTGCCAAGCAAGTTGGGGAAAATGAAGCTATTTTCGGTACTGTTACTACCCAAGATGTTGCAGATGCAATTCAAGCCGCAGCTAATCTAGAAATAGATCGTCGCGGTATCACCATTCCCGATATCAGCCAATTGGGTACTTACAAAGCGGAAATCAAACTCCATGCTGAAGTAACAGCAGTAATTAACATTGAAGTCGTCTCTAACTAACGGTGATACGGTTTTGGATTTTAGATTTTAGATTTTAGATGGACTCCAGCAACTAAGCCAAGAGCTTATCAATTAATTTGAGATTTTAGATTTATCCTCGAATAAATTTAGCGACTGCGGACATTTTTGAATTTTCAATCTTTAATCCAAAATTTAAAATCTAAAATTCGGATATTGGTTTTGGATGATCAAATAAAAATCCAAAATCGCCAACATTTAAAATTTTATGGCTGAAGAACTAAGTTTTCAAGGTGATGGTAGTAATCGTTTACCACCTCAAAACATCGAGGCAGAAGAAGCCATCTTAGGGGGTATTCTCCTAGATCCAGAGGCAATTGGTCGAGTGAGCGATCGCCTAGTTCCCGAAGCATTTTATATTAGCGCCCATACAACTATCTATCAAGCCGCCCTCCGTCTCCATACCCAGCAAAAACCCACAGACCTACTTTCCATCACCAGTTGGTTAACAGACAACGATCAATTAACCCAAATTGGTGGCAGAAACAAACTAGCAACATTAGTAGACCGGACAGTTTCCGCAGTCAACATTGATGCCTTAGCCGGGTTAGTCATGGAAAAATACCTGCGTCGGCAATTAATCAAAGCTGGGAATGAAGTTGTCCATCTTGGTTTTGAAACAGAAACAGAATTACCAATTGTTCTGGACAATGCCGAACAAAAAGTTTTTAACGTCACCCAACAAAAAACCCAATCAGGATTAGTTCATATTGGTGACACTTTAATTAATACTTTTCAAGATATTGAAACTCGTCATCAAGGGATTGCATTACCGGGAATACCTTGTGGTTTTTATGATTTAGATGCCATGACTAGCGGTTTTCAGCGTTCTGATTTAATTATCGTCGCTGGGAGGCCGTCAATGGGAAAATGTCTCAGTTATGATTCAGAAATCGTTTTAGCAGATGGACAAATTGCCACAATTGAAGAATTATATCAGCAACGGCAAGGTTCATTATTAACATTAAATGATGATTGGAAATTTACCTTTACCCAACCATCTGCATTTGTAGATGATGGAATTAAACCAGTTTTCCGCATCACAACTCGCTTAGGTCGGGCAATTGAAACCACAATCACTCACCCATTTTTAACTATTAAAGGCTGGCAAAGATTAGAAAATTTACAAGCGGGAAATAAGATTGCCATCCCTCGGAAAATAGATGTATTTGGAACAGAAACCATCCGCGAGTGTGAAGTCAAATTATTAGCTGATTCGCTGAAAAATAGTGATGATAAAACAATTCCCCCAATTGTTTTTAAATTAGAAAAACCACAATTATCCTTATTTATCAATCGTCTCTTTGCCACTAACGGCTGGGCTACCCTACTCAATAGTGGTCAATCACAATTAGGTTATGGCACAGTCAGCGAAAAACTAGCAAGACAAATTCAACATTTGTTATTAAGATTTGGTATTATTGCGTCCTTAAAAAAACGGTTTGTCAAATATAATAATACCCGTAGACCAGCATGGCAATTAGATATTACTGATGCCTTATCTATCAAAAACTTCATTGCAGAAATTGGCATTTTTAGCAAAGAAGCAGCATTAGCAAAAGTTACAGCAGCAATATCTCAAAAAAGATATCAAACTAATCGTGACTTAATACCTGTACAAATTTGGGAACAGATAGCAGCCGCTAAAGGTAGGGAAACTTGGAGTAGTTTAGCAAAACGGGCTGGAATTAAAAGTTATACAAATATTCATGTCGGTAAAAGGGCATTAACACGAGAAAGATTATGGATTTTAGCCACTACTTTAGATAATTTACCACTTCAGCAATTAGCAAATAGTGATGTATATTGGGATGAAATTATTTCTATTGAATCAGTTGGTAACAAACAAGTTTATGATTTGACAATTCCTGAAACACACAACTTTATTGCTAATGATATTTGTGTTCACAATACCGCCTTTTGTCTTAACCTAGCTCATAACATTGCAGCCGGTTATCAATTAGCAGTTGCAGTTTTTAGTTTAGAAATGTCCAAAGAACAGCTAGTCCAAAGACTATTAGCTAGTGAAGCCGGAATTGAAAGTAGTTATTTAAGAAGCGGCCGCATTAGTCAAACCCAATGGGAACCTTTAAGCCGTGCCATTGATAAACTCTCAGACACGCCAATTTTTATTGATGATACGGCAAATATTACAGTTACACAAATGCGAAGTCAAGCGCGACGATTGCAAGCCGAACAAACTAAAGACTTAGGATTAATAGTAATTGATTACCTGCAATTAATGGAAGGTAGTAGTGATAACCGTGTCCAAGAATTATCGAGAATTACCCGTTCTTTAAAAAGTTTAGCCAGAGAATTATCTGTACCCATAATTGCCTTATCACAGTTAAGTCGCGGAGTAGAAGCAAGAACTAATAAACGCCCCATGTTATCTGATTTGAGAGAATCAGGATGTTTAACAGGAGATACGTTAGTAACATTAGCTGATCATGGAATCCAAATACCGATTAAAGATTTAGTAGGTAAATCTGGTTTTACAATTTGGGCATTAAATGAAAGGACAATGAAATTAGAAAAAGCTATTGTTAGTAACGCTTTTTCTACAGGTATCAAACCTGTATTTACATTAACAACTCGGTTAGGTCGAAAAATTCGTGCTACTGGTAATCATAAATTTTTAACTATTAATGGGTGGAAAAGATTAGATGAATTAAATTTGCAACAACAATTAATTGCTCTTGCCAACAGTGATATTTATTGGGATGAGATTGTTTCAATTATACCTGATGGAGAAGAAGAAGTATTTGATTTAACAGTTGATAAATTACATAACTTTATCGCTAATAATATTATTGTTCATAACTCAATTGAACAAGATGCGGATATAGTAATGATGTTATATCGTGATGAATATTATTCACCAGATACTCCAGATAGAGGAATTGCCGAAGTAATAATCGCTAAACATCGGAATGGACCAACAGGAACAGTTAAACTATTATTTGATCCACAATTTACAAAGTTTAAAAATCTAGCTAAACCAAGTTGGTAATATGTCAAAAAAGAATTATTTCAGCTTGATATTAATATTTATTTCTATTAATATTGGTAGTATTCAAAAAATAGCCCAAGCGCAAACACCAGTTGCAGAAGTTACGAATACAAAATCAATTTGTTCTGCTCAATTACCATCAGCTATTAATAATATTATTAATCGTCCTCAATTTAGTCGAGTCCGTTGGGGGATTTTAGTTAAACCATTATCATCAGAAAAGATTCTTTATAGTCAAGACAGCCAAAAGTATTTTATTCCTGCTTCTAATATGAAGCTATTTACTACAGCAGCAGCATTACAACAATTAGGGGCAGATTTTCGGATTCGTACTTCTATTTATGATGAAGGTAATGGTGTTTTGCGTGTAGTGGGAAGGGGAGATCCAAGTTTCAAAAATACTCAGTTAATAATATTATCAAAACAACTATATCAACAGGGAATTAGGCAAATTAATCAGTTAATTGCTGATGATAGTTATTGGCAAGGTGAAGTAGTTAATTCCAGTTGGGAATGGGAAGATATTCAAGCTGATTATGGCGCACCAATTAACAGTTTTATTTTCAATGAAAATGCCTCTATATTAACTTTTTTACCCCAAACTATTGGACAACCATTAAAATTAAAATGGACAGAACCAACAGAAGCATATCAATGGAAAATCGAAAATAATTCTGTCACTACTGAAGCCGATAAACCCAGTTTTGTAGAAGTAAATCGTGATTTAAAAGGACAAATTCTGCGAATCAAAGGACAATTAGCTATAAATTCCCAACCAGAAATTACAGGTTTAGCCGTATTTGATCCAGTTGCTAATTTTATCAGACAATTTCGCCAAAATTTATCTAGACAGGGAATCACTGTTAAAGAAACTGTAAGTAATAATCTTAGTCAAAATCAACAAGAAAAAGAAATAGCCACAGTAGAATCTCCACCTTTATCAGAATTATTGCTAGAGACAAATGTGAATAGTAATAACTTATATGCTGAGGCTTTGCTTAGAAGTTTGGCTATTAAGAAACCAGAAGAAAAAAATCAAAATACGGCTGATATTGGATTACAAGTTGTCAGAGAAACCTTAACTCAATTAGGAGTTGCGCCAGCAGGTTATGTTATTGTAGATGGTTCTGGTTTATCTCGGAAAAATTTAACGACTCCAGCAGCGTTAATACAAGTTTTACAAAGAATTGATAAATCACCTCAAGCATCAGTTTTTCGGGCTTCTTTACCGATTTCTGGTGTTAAAGGTAGTCTAAAAAATCGGTTTCTTAATACTGCGGCTGCGGGAATAGTGCAAGCAAAAACAGGTTCAATGACAGGAATTTCTACTCTATCTGGATATATGAACGCACCCAATTATGAACCCTTGGTTTTTAGTATTATGGTAAATCAATCTGAACAACCGGGGAAAGTCATGAGAACAGCAATAGATGAAATTGTAGTTTTATTATCTGAATTAAAGCGGTGTTAAAATAATTGAGTTGAGTAAATGACAGAACTTACGCAAAACATCTCTCAAACCCCCATTTCTCTGTGTTCTCTGCGCCTCTGTGGTTCGTTATTCCATGACTTACTTATATCTATACTTTCGCACAAAATGACCAAAAAGATAAACTCCATGTACAACCTGAGTTTAGGCAATACTGCCGCGTTTTCTGGCTTCTTTGTTAGAAATCCCGACATTTTTGATCCCGGCTTTAATCATTTGTCGTTCTAAAAGGGCAAAGAACCGGGTTCTATCACCACCCCTGACTACAGCCTGATTATGCGCTTCGGCGATCGCCACAGGATAACCATATCCTTTTTGTACCTGTGCCAACATTAGCCCTAGTGCTTGATCAAACATGATAGAATTTTCTGCAACCCAAGCAGGAACTTCAATCCGGGCAATTTCTGTGCCGACATGAACGTAACAAAAATAAATAATTTGCTCCTTATACAATTCTAAAATTCGGGCATTACTCCGCCATAGGGGTCCCCGTTGTCCGGGTTGAAGTTGGGTGGTCATGATAGTGGTATCGCGCAAAGTCTCAAATTTTTTACAAGGTACGTATTCTAGTTGATTGGGACAATGGGTAATACAATCGGGGACAGGGTGAGGACAAGCTAAAAAGCGTAAAAAGTTGGTGGCTTCGGTGCTGCGAGAGGCACTAAGATAGCCCATGAGGGGAATTTTGGCTTGTTGGAGTTTTTGCCAAGCTGCTAAAACGGGAGGTAAAATCATATCCCGCGCCTCCATCGGTAATTGATCTAAAAACCAGTATATTAACGAACCATCTATCATCGCTAAGACTGGGGCTGCTGTTTTCGCACTACAAGCCAGTTCTGCCAAGACTGTAGCCTCAGAAGCGGTACGCCGATAACCCATCCATTCATCCGTTCTAATGCCCCACTGACGAGATATATATAAATCTTCAGGGCGATAAAATACCTCTGGTAAACTGTCGAGAACAGGGTGAAGATCTTGACCATAGTGCAAAACCACTCTCCCAATATTTAGCAAGTAACAATACGCAATTTCATGATGATTTGGGGCAATTTGCGAACCATCTGTAGAAATAACAGTATGAACTTTGGGGGGAACAGGAATAGTCATACAGGTTTCGAGAGATTCAATGGGTGTAGCATTCGCAAAAATAATCCGATTTCGCCATTCTTCCTGACGTTTAACTAACTGTTCTTGACACTCAAACGCCTTTTTTAAATATTGTTGTGCTAACTCCAAGCGCTGATGACTTGCAGCCACCTCTGAAGTTAAATGTTGACTGAAACCTTGCATTTGTCTCGATATTTTTGTTAAATCAAGCATACTGGTTGGGTGTATTTGTGTTGATGTAAATAAATACTATATAATTACAGCACTTCCCGATGTTATGAGGTACAAGAACCCCACCCCCTCCCCGCAAGCGATGAGGGGGCTAAGATATATACTCAAAACCGCTAGAAGCTGGACTTTTTTTATCATACAAAAAACAAGGTTCAAAGCCTCTCCCCGTTGCGGGGAGAGGTTTACCAGGGGGGTTTCATATTTGGTTAAACTATGAACCGTTTGCAGTATAACTCATATAATTGGAAACTGCTGTAACAACTGTATGCTAATAATTGGGAAAATAGCGTCATGAAAAAATGGAAATTAACAATTACAACTCTCATATTAGGAACTATATTATATAGTCCAAAAGTGGGTGCTAAAAATTTGGCAAATATTTCCGATGTTAGAATCAAATCATCACTGTTAGCACAATCTGATCTGAAAGACGCAATAGTATATTTCCATCAGGGAATTAACCGTCATACATTTGGAGACATAAAAGGGGCTATTGAAGAATATAATAAGGCTTTACGGTTACATCCTAATTTTCCTGAAGTTTACTATAAACGAGGCATATCTCGCTATAAGTTGGGAGACTTAAAAGGGGCAATTGCAGATTATAACAAAGCAATCAGTCTTAATGCTAACTATCCTGGTATTTACAATCATCGAGGATTTACTCGTCATGATTTGGGAGATTTAAAAGGTGCGATCGCAGATTTTAATCAAGCATTACTTCTTAATCCTAACTTCCCTGAAGCTTACCAAAATCGAGGGATATCTCGCAATAAGTTAGGTGATAAGCAGGGGGCAATTACTGATTTGAGAACAGCAGCTAATTTATTTCAACAACAAAAAAGAATTTCTAATTACCAAGAAGTAATTGATCTGATTGAGAAAATAGAGAAAATAGATCCCCGACTTCTCTAAGAAGTCGGGGATATGAAAGGGGATCTAGATTATAACCAAGTAGAAAAATCGTGATTAAAATGAGAAAGTGATATTAAATGAATACGGGGATCATTTTTCCCTGCTTTTCGTTCTGGTTGAGTGTTATAACCCCAATCTGCGAGAAAAAGTTGGACATAATTTAAGTCGGATTGCTGTTGGACTAATTGTAATGTTTTTAATCTATCTTCCACAAACCATAAACTCACAGGTTGGATATTGGCTTTCTTGATTAATTCACGCAAGGTTTCATACTTTGGGCGCTTTATTTCTTTACCAAAAATATTTTCCGGTGGTAAATAAACTCCTTCTTGTTGTAATAATTCCTTGACAAATCGCCCTTCTTTGGTGGTGACAATATATAACTGTATTTCACTTTTAAGAGTTATTTTGAGTCTTTCTATCACACCCGGATAGAATCTATGCAGACTTAACCAACCATCTAAATCTGTCTGAATCCATTCATCTCGTAGATGATCCAATTTTGTCGAAACTGCTTTTGCTTCTAGATTGTCTGCTGCTAAGATCTGGGGAGTGATGTTTGTCCATGATTGGAGAATTTGATCATCAGAAAACCCCTCAATTAAGGCTTTAATTAAAACGGGCATTTCCCAACCTGTTTCAATTACAGGACGTAAGCGATAGAATCTCAAAGCTAAATCATCCGGTGGTGTGTCGTTAACCGGCGACCAGATTTGACAGTAAGTACGCCATGCTACCTCAAAATATTCAATTAGTCCATCGCAAACCACTCCATCAAAGTCTAAAGCCAAAATCGTCGGACTATTTGCTGTCATTGTTCTGAGGGTAAAAACTGCTTTTGTTAGCTTACCGCACCTTGATAGTAGGATATGTAGCGATTAACCTCTGAAATAGGGAATAAAAAATAAAGTTTTCTTAAAGTTTTTTCGGTACTTTTATGGAAATAGGGGAAAATATTGATGTATTAATAGTATCAATTGACTCAAACCGAGCCAGACCATCAGATATTAAGGTGTAAATAGGAGTATCAAAACCATGCAAATCAAGCTGATTTCCGAAAATAAACTAACACAGGAGCAAGAAGAACAGGTTTTTACCCTGCCGGTAGCTATCGGACGAGATATAACTCAATTTCCTGCGGTTATCAACGGTGAAACGGTGACTCCTGTAGTTTTATTAGACTCTCATAAGCAAATTTCTCGGTTTCATGCTCAAATTACCTTAGAAAACAATCAGCTTTATGTAGAAGACAAGAGCGCCAATGGCACTGAAGTTAACGGTGAAAAACTACTTAAACAACGTCGGACTTTAAACAGTAGGGATAGACTGGCAATAGGTAATCATACCATTACCGTTATTCTCATTCAAGCCGGGGATGAGAATGCTACCGTTGTACTGAAAAATAATTCCACAATTTTTAACCCCCAAACTGAGATTATTCCCGTATCTAGGGTGCGGAAGTCACCAGATTCTGGATCATCAATCATTTTTAACCCTTATACAGATGCCTTAGAACAGCAAACTCCCGATGCTGCACCTAGTCAACCTGCGGGTTTTCCCTATAATCTCAACTTTTGGAATGCACAAAAGGTTTCCTTAGAAGCTATTGGTCGCAGTGGTATTTTAGTCAGAGAAACAGAATATGTGGCCTGCGGGGGAGGTATGGGCAGTTTTGTTTGGGTGGATATGTTGAGAATTGCGGGAGTTAAACCGGAAAATATTAAAGTTTTGAGTGTTCAAGACAAACCTTATAAACGCTATGAAAGCCTACTGAAAAATTGTCAAATTCCCCGACATAAACGAATTCGTTCCGGTTCAGATTCCTGTCCTGATAATATTTGGGGATGGCCAGGATATGCCTTAAGAGATGCTTGGAGAGCCTTTTTTTCTGGACAAGTTGGTGCAGCTTTAGGATTTTTGTGGCAAGTTTTTGCTGAACCTGTTTATGCAGATACCTACACCCCTCGCGGACGAGATGTATTTGAGTCAATGGACCGGGAGAGCGATCGCATTAGTTGGGGTAAAATGTTAGAATATGGCAGTATTCGCAGTCTACGACAAACGGAAGACGGGCGTTATTGTATTGCCTATTCCACTTCCAACGAAGAGGACGGAAATCACCAATTTTTATTAGCTAAATATATCCATCTCTGCACAGGTTATCCCGCCATTAAACTACTACCAGACCTGGAAAAATATCGTCGGCAATATCCCGAAGAAACAGGAAATAAGAGAACTGTAGTTCAAGGTTATGAACCCCATGATCATATTTACCAACAATTAGAAAAAAGAGGCGGTACTATTGTTGTTCGGGGGTCAGGAATTGTCGCCTCACAAATATTAGAAAGGCTGTATGAAGCCCGAAAAATGCAAAGTAATATTCAGGTAATTCATTTAAACCGAGAACCGCGCAAAGGTAATCAATTTGAGCAAGCTAAACGCTACGTAGAAAATGATTGGGAATTTCAACCTTTCAACTGGCCAAAAGGAACTTGGGGCGGTGATATGCGGACAATGTTAGAAGCCGCTGACCCGTTAAGACGACGGGAATTATTACAGGGTTGGGGGGGAACAACCACAGCCAGTCGCAAAAAATGGCGGGACATTGTTCGTCAAGGAATAGCTCAGAAATGGTATGAAATTCGTTATGGTGTAGTCACCAAACTAGAACGTAATTCCCAAGGTCAAGTTATTACTCATGTAGTCACTAACAAAGGTCAAAAAACCCTGACCGCTGATTTTGTGATTGACTGTACAGGATTAATTTCCGATCCTTTAGAAAGTCCATTTTTAAAAGACCTAATACTGCATTACGACCTAGATTTTAACCCAGAAGGACGTTTTCATGTAGAAAACAACTTTGAAATCAAAAAACTGCGAAATGGTCGTTCTCGCATATATGGGGCAGGAATTATCACCTTAGGCGGTCCCTACGCCCCCGTAGACACATTTTTAGGACTACAATATGCTGCCCATCGTTCTATGGAAGCATTGGCGGCTGTAAAAGCCCCAGGAGTCCGTTATATTCAAGGAATTTATTCCCTTTGGCAATGGCTAAAATGGGCGCTGAATCAAAAGCCTTAATTTTTCAATTCCAGGACTTACAGAAAATATTCCTCAAAGCCTCATTTCTCCGTGTCCTCCGTGCCTCAGTGGTTCGTTATTCCTTATTCCGTGACTCATCCGTAAGTCCTAAATTCTTCTGAATTTTTTCTAAAAACCTTAATTTACACGACTTCTCATATCATCATGACTCCAACCTTATTCGGACGCTGGCAAACGCGAATTTTTTTATTAGCAACAGTGGGAATGTTAGTTTCTCTGCTTTTTTATCAAGGATATTTAGGCAATGCCTCCAACTTAGTTTACTTTTGGGTTGTGTTTTATGTAGGTTTATTTGGCATTGCCTGGGATATCCTATACGATTTTCTGCAAAAATATCTCTGGGACCATGACTGGCCCGGAATATTTCAACTTTGTGCAGGAGTTATAGAAGGGGTATTTCTGGGTTTAATAATTGCCAATATCGGTTTACCGCATATTTCTAAAACCGAATTTCACCTAACCAGATTTATTTCACATTATGGTTTAGTGTGGTTAGCAGTTTACTTATCTGCTTGGGTAGTCATGCGGTTATTATTTCCCCGGTGGCGTTTTCGCGGTGGGGAATGGATAGGTAAATGGCCGAGAATTTCTTAGAAATTAATTCTTGCCACTTTTCCATCATTCCATTTAACATCTGTTCAAAAAATTCCCTCTTGAGGAAACTGGAATTTACCCCCCTTAGTCCACACCTTGCAAAGGGGAAGGTTAAGCTATTACGCAGCTAGATCCAATAATCCTAATGTTGTTATTTCTTGTAGTGCGGGCATCTTGCCCGCAAGAATTATACAAATTAAATGCACAACAGCTTAGGGTAGGGTAAGAACCTGATATTGTCCTAAAACAAATAAACATTTTTATGAATCACCAGAACTTTCTCGCTTTCATCACATCCTCAATATTCATGGTGGGATTAACTTTAGGTTGTCGTTCTCAAGCAACCACTACAACCCACATTCCCAGCCTTCAACCCGCTGCCAATGGTAATTTTGCTCCAAATGCTATTCAAGGGCAGAATACCCCTTTAAAGCTGGCTGCTAAAGTGTTCAATGTCCAAGACTCTTTTGTTTTAAAAGGTTTTGATGCTGTAGCCTATTTTCAACAACGAAAACCGATTCCAGGTAATGCTAATTTCACCTATAAATGGCAGGATGTAAATTGGCGATTTTCCACAGCCGAAAACCGCGACTTATTTATTAAAAACCCCGAAAAATACGCTCCTCAATATGGAGGATTTTGTGCTTGGGCTGTCAGTAGAGGATATACTGCACCTATTGACCCTAATGCCTGGAAAATTGTCAACGGTAAGTTGTACTTAAATGTTAATTTAGACACTCAAAAACGCTGGGAAAAAGACATTCCTGGAAATATTCAAAAAGCTGATCAAAATTGGCCTGGTATAGCCAAAAAAATTCGTCGTTAATGAGCATTAGTCCTACTTTAGTAGGACTTACGCACAAGTCACGGAATAATGAACCACGTTCGCGAAGCGTACCGAAGGCATAGGAACGAAGAGAACGAAGAAAAGAGGGTTTGAGAGATATTTTGCGTAAGTCCTGTTGAAGTTACAGTAGCACAAGCATCTTGCTTGTATTTTATTACTTTTCATGTCATCACAAACTCAAACTCATTGTAACTATTCCTATCATATTACAGTTCGCTGTAACAATAGAGAATTTCGCTTAACCCGTTTAGAATGTCGTCAAATATTTCTATATGTCATCAAAAAAGCCATAGAGAAATATAGTTTTAAACTCTATAGCCTCTGTATTATGAGTAATCATATTCATTATTTAATTGAACCACAAAAGGCAGAAGAAATACCCAAAATAATGCACTATATTAACTGGTATTCTGCTATGTGTTTTAATCGAATGTTAAACAGAACTGGACATTTTTGGGAGAAAAGATACCATAGTACAAGTTTTTCTAACAATGATATAACCAGAGCCTTAAATACTATCAGATATATTCATGCTAATCCCCAAGCTGCTGGTATGCAAAATGGTTTTTTCTATGATTTTAGTAATTATGGAGTTTATGAAAGGTTAGGTGATGATGGAATTACCACTTGGCACCCTGCTTTTTTAGCTTTAGGAGAAGATTTAGAGGAATGTAGTCGTAAATATAAAAAGTTCTGTCATCAATATAAATCCCAAGAGAAAAAAGCTAAGAAGTTTTATTGGGGGGATAAATTATTACCTAAATTAACAAATAAAAAAAAGAATGGTCATAAAAATCAGAAAAAAAGTCAACAGAAGCAAACAGATGAAGATGCTAAAAGATTATATGAACTTTGGCGAGAAAATAATCCTGAAATAGTCAAGATTGCGGAAAAGTTTATCTTTGCTAATTGCTACAATCCTCATCATGTTGGGGAGTTTCTGCAAAATTATTCTTATTATTGACAACCTATAAACTAGGTTTTTTAGGTGTTGTCTTATGCCTATTTAATCAATCATTTCTGTATCAGGTAATACTTTATCTATTTTTTGTAGGTCGGGTTAAGCAACAGCGCAACCCGACGTTTATGTTGGGTTTTGTACCTCAACCCAACCTAAAAGCCCGCTTAAGAGGCGACGCTGATGTTGGATTTTGTACCTCAACCCCAAACTACAAATTTACTACAGGTATACTACAAACTGCCATAACAGGTAATGAAATCGCCAAAGCCTAATAAATCGGTTGTTTATTTTTTGATAAGAAATACTTATAATCTTGTATAACGCTTATGGGTTATAGTCTAGAGAAGAGAAAAGAGTACCTGTCTCTTATACAAATATG
>NZ_JAQMSE010000245.1:0-30841 GCF_028330045.1 Aphanizomenon sp. CS-733/32 | reverse complement strand
GCCTATTGCCTATTGCCTATTGCCTATTGCCTATTGCCTATTGCCTATTGCCTATTGCCTATTGCCTACTTCCTCACGTACTAAAAAGAATTTGTCCATTCAAGAGGGCTACTAACTTGACTCTTAGCGGACCTACAGTATAAGTATTGTCTGCGGCTACAGCTTTAATTTCTACTTCCTGTTCCGTCTGCTGTAATTGGGTAACAAAGCGCAGAAAAGTTCCTTCTATTTGGACACTTTCGACAATTCCCGCATTGCGGGCGCGAAATTGGGAAGCGGAAATTAGTAAATCTAAGCGTTGACGCATTTGTTCGGATGTCATATTTTTTAAATCCGCTGTAGTAGTAGCCAGCACTTCCCCTGATGAAAATACCAGTTGATTCCGGGCTGCGTCTGCAAAGAATTCTATTTGCTTCTCACCTCTGACATAATTACCCGCGGAGAAAATTCGCACTACATATTCTCGACCATCTTTAATTTGTGCGATTAACTGTTCAACCTTATCTTTGGTAACACGGAGTATTTCCTTATTCGCTGGTGTACCACCAGGTTCGGTTAATTGAATATTAGCATTGCGATTAGCTTCCTGAAGAATTTGGATAATTGCCTGTTGTGCCGCATTAGGTTTGTCCACAGTAATTAGCCCTGCCGCTATTACTTGACCCTTGACTAAGGCTAGTTTACCTAAGCGGAGGTCACGGTAGGACTGATAATATTTTTCTAGTCTAGCTACTTCCTGATCTAAAAATTGTTGTTGTTTCTCTAATTCTTTCAAGCGAGATTCTCTAGTTATAATAACTTTTTCCCGCTGTTTAATTTCGAGGTTACGATTTTGAATAAGTTTATCTAATTTAGCAATTTTGCGATCGCGTTTTTCAATTACCGTCTTCGCTTCATCAATAGCCTGTTTTGCTTCAGCGTATAATCTTTTTCGTTCCGCCTTTAACTCTTCTACTGCCGTTTGTAATGTTTTTCGCTGATTATAGAGAGTTTGTAATTCACTTCTTGCCTGTTGATACCTAACAACAATTCCACCCAGACGGCTTTGAGTTGCATTAAGTCGGGCTTGGGTCTTAGCTTGCTGGTTAAGAGTGCGATTGAGTTGAGCTTGTGTAGTCTTTTGTTTAGTATTTGCTGCCTGTAATGACTGATTAATTTTCTGTAATTCTTCCTGTGCTTGAGTTTTTTCTTGTCTGGCTCTGTTTAACTCACCTTCTACCTGGCTTTTTTGCGCTTCGGCGATTTTTAGTTGTTCCCGCTTGTTCCCTAAATCTCTTTGAATATCCTCTAATTCAAATACGCCCTTTCGCAATCCACCATCAGCCGCAAAGAGAATTGCTAAAGTTGATGCAGAAATTAGACTGCCTGTAAAAATAGTCACAATTACAGCAGTTTTTTTCGGACGTAAATTGAAGAGTGAGAGACGAGCTTTGCCAACCCGTGTGCCGATGCGATCGCCCACGGTGGCAATTACGCCTCCCAAAATAAGAATTGCTGCAATAAGGATGTACCCGGTGGCCATTTTTAACTACCGCAATGCTGACCGATACAGCCTACTACGTTCAACCATTGTCTGTGAATAAATGGAGTTAGGCTAAAGTAGGAATTAGACAATTTTGAGACTTTCCTCCAAATTAACGGTTTAATCTCTATGGTAGTGACGCTACTTAGGGAGACCCTAAAACCGCATTACCTCAAAAATAGAAGCCGTGCTAACTCCATTTACCCATAACTTTTAAGTAAATTGCTTACTTAAAGCAACAGGTTTATGCACAGTAATCTTCTTTTTATGAATGGAAATCATTTTCTTCTCGCGTAAATCTCCCAGCAGTCTAGTGACTGTAACGCGGGTAGAGCCAATTGCCTCAGCGATCGCCTGATGGGATAACTTCAGATCAATGGTAATACCATCAGCGCAAGGAACGCCAAAATCTCGACAAAGAATCAACAAGAAACTAATTAACCTTGAACCCATATCGCGGTGAGCAAGAGTTTCAATCATCATCTCCGTCTGTAGAATCCGCGAAGACAGACCTCGCAGCATCAACATTGATAACTCTGGGTTTTCCTTCAGTGCCTGTTCAACTTGTTCAATTGGGGCTGAAAGTAATTCTACAGTAGTAAATGCCACTGCATGATAAAATCGATCAGACTTATTGCCTGTCAGCAACGACAGCACACCAAAGACGCTATTTTCTCGCAGCAGAGCCACCGTTATTTCTTCTCCTGCCTCATACACCCTCGACAGTTTCACAGCACCCTTGAGAAGAAAATAAACTCGTTCAGCAGGATCTCCCGGAAAAAAGATCGTCTTGTTCCGTTCAAATGTTTCCACCACCGGAGGAAAAGCCCCGGTCGCCATTTGACGGAAAACATTTGCCAGGGCTTTATCTTGTGTCACTATCATTTCTCCCTTCCCCTACCCAATGCCAGAAAAACAAAAACTAATTACCTAAGAATACACCCGAAAAATCAATAAATCACCATTAACCTTGCTGTTTTTTCCTATACTCAAACGCGGAATTCCTAGCCTTTCGTTTATAATGATACATAATTGTTGTTCCGTTTAGCTAGTAATTATTGATAAGTAGTTTCACCAATTATACTCCAAAAGTTTTGCCTCTAAAAATTGTCAATTTCTTGAGAATTTTTGCAAACATGTCCATGATTTTTTGCGGCTTACTGCCTACTTCTGGAGCATTTTGAAAAATCCCTAGCCTAATGCAGTCAAACTAGGCTCAGATTCTAGTATGCTCCTAATGATGAATTACATTAGCAATGTTTATGCTGAATCTATCTGGAAAAAATGCCCTAGTTACAGGTATTGCCAATAACCGTTCTATCGCTTGGGGAATTGCCCAACAACTACACAAAGCCGGGGCTAATTTGGGCATTACCTACTTGCCAGATGACAAGGGTAAAATGGAAAAAAAAGTTTCTGAATTGGTAGAACCCCTCAGTCCTAGTCTGTTTTTGCCCTGCAATGTGGAAAATGACGAGCAAATTCAATCTACTTTTGAAACCATCCGGCAAGAATGGGGGAAAATAGATATTCTAGTCCATTGTTTGGCCTTTGCAAAAAAAGAGGATTTGACCGGAGGTTTTAGTCAAACTTCTCGTTCTGGGTTCAATACGGCTTTGGAAGTTAGCACTTATTCACTTGTACAATTAAGCGGTGCAGCTAAACCTTTAATGACTGAAGGCGGAAGTATTATTACTCTTACATATTTGGGAGCGGTTCGAGCAATTCCTAACTATAATGTCATGGGTGTGGCTAAAGCTGGTTTGGAAGCCAGTGTTCGTTACTTGGCAGCAGAATTTGGTCCCGACAATATTCGCGTTAATGGTATTTCGGCAGGTCCTATTCGCACCTTAGCATCTTCAGCGGTAGGTGGCATTTTGGACATGATTCACCACGTCGAAGAAGTAGCACCACTCCGTCGCACTGTCACTCAATTAGAGGTGGGCAATACAGCAGCTTTCTTATGCAGTGATTTAGCAAGCGGTATTACTGGACAAATCCTGTATGTAGATGCAGGTTATGAAATTATGGGGATGTAGTAAGAGGCAGGGGGGCAGGGGGCAGGGAGAATATTTATTGCCTATTGCCTCTTCCCCATTGCAACTGACAACTGACAACTGACAACTAACAACTGACAAATGACTAATAAACAAACTCCTCGGATAGCTTCAGTTCACCGCACCACTGGTGAAACCGATGTTCATGTCACTATTAATCTTGATGGGACAGGGATATGTAAGGTTTCTACAGGGATTCCCTTTTTAGATCATATGCTCCATCAAATCGCATCCCATGGGCTTTTTGATTTGGACATTCAAGCTAAAGGTGATTGGGAAATTGATGATCACCACACTAACGAAGATGTGGGGATTACCTTGGGACAAGCTTTATTCCAAGCTTTGGGTAATAAAAAGGGGATTGTCCGGTTTGGGAATTTTCTTGCACCTCTAGATGAAGCTTTGGTACAAGTGGCTTTAGACTTTTCTGGTAGACCGCATCTCAGTTATGGTTTAAAAATTCCTACTCAACGGGTGGGAACTTATGATACCCAGTTAGTACGGGAGTTTTTTGTGGCGTTGGCGAATCATAGCCAAATGACGTTACATATTCGCCAATTGGATGGAATTAATTCCCATCATATTATTGAAGCTACATTCAAAGCCTTTGCTAGAGCAATACGAATGGCGGTGGAAATTGATTCCCGACGGGCAGAAATAATTCCTAGTTCTAAAGGTGTGTTATAAAAATCCTCAGCATCGGTTAATCTGTAGTTAGCTCTAAATAGTCAGTAGTTGGTAGTTTCATCGCTATGAATTCTGTTGTAGACAACCCCGATTCTCAACAAAATCCCTTAGATAAACAACCCGTAGTCCTGACTTCTGAATTGCGAAAAGTCTATCGCACGGGGTTTTGGCTCAATCAAAAGGTTGTATCGCTCAAAAACTGTTCTTTACAAGTGTACCCAGGAGAAACCTTTGGTCTGTTGGGTCCTAATGGTGCGGGTAAAACCACGCTGTTAAAATTGTTGCTGGGAATTATCCGCCCTACATCTGGAAGGGGATTATTGTTAGGTAAACCCATAGGCAACGCTAAAGTCAAGCAGCATATTGGCTACCTCCCAGAAAATTCCTATTTATACGAATATCTGAGTGGTTGGGAATTTTTACAGTTAACAGCGGGTTTATTTCAAATTCCCCAAAAGTTACAACGTCAACGCATTCCCCAATTGTTGGAATTAGTGGGGTTATCCCAAGCCGATGCTCGCAAAAAGCAAATGCGGCGTTATTCTAAGGGAATGCTTCAGCGCGTGGGTATGGCTCAAGCATTAATCAATGATCCAGATTTAGTTTTTTTGGATGAACCTATGTCTGGACTTGATCCTCTGGGACGTTACCAAATGCGAGAAATTATTCTGGCTTTGAAAGCATCTGGTAAAACCATATTTTTTAATAGTCATGTATTGAGTGAAGTGGAACAAATTTGCGATCGCGTGGCTATTCTTGATCAAGGAGAATTAATCTGTTGCGGTTCTCTCAATGAACTTTTAGGTAATCAAAACACCTATCATGTTAAAGGTCAAGGCGGAGACGGGGAAATCTTGAAACAATGGATAGGTAATTTAGAATTTAGGTCTGATGGTTCTTGGCAGGGTACACTCCAAGAAGATTATTATGATTTTCTGTCTAGTTTGAGGTTAATGGGAGGAAAAATTATCACTATGAATCTGTCACGTCAATCTCTAGAAGAGTTTTTTATCCATCAAATTCAAATCCGAAATCATCCCCTTAATTAGCACAACCAAGTAAAAAATAAGCGGAATAAATCACCCATAAGTAGTAATTTCTGCGCATCATTTGATCATCCTAAAAGTAAGTTACTTATATGTTAAGACCTCCTAATTAATTTAGTTCTATGACTGTACCATCAGTTGGCGAGTTGGGGGTTAATATAGGATGAAAAATTGTTATCAGCTAGGAAACTTAACTTGCAAAAAGCACTGAAAATATTTTCTAACCTCAAAGAAGATTTAAAATCAAATTCCTTACGCAACAAATTATTTATGTCCGGAAAACTAAAGATTTATTAGAAAATAAAATTGTTGAGTCACTAGGATTCTTCAGTATACTCGATGTTAAAATGTTTCCGAATAACTCTAAATATCGTCATTTTCAATTCTCAGGTAAATATGCTTAATAAAGATTTGTGTAAATTTCTCACCCACTCAACTATGGGTTTAGCATTGTTAACAACAGTGAATATCGCTTTGCCATCGGTGAGTTTAGCGCAAAAACAGCCAGTAGCATCAACATCCAGTATCGCTACAGATTACTTATTAGGCGGGGGCGATCGCATCCGTGTTAATGTATTTGAAGTACCAGAATATACAGGTGAATATCAAGTTCCTCCCGGTGGTTCAATTAATATGCCTTTAATTGGCAGTATCCCCGTTGCGGGCTTAACCACAGAACAAGCTGCTGATACAATCGCCAGAAAATATGCTCGTTTTCTCAAACGTCCCCTCATTTCCGTCAACTTATTATCACCCCGTCCCATTAATGTGTTTGTTGCTGGAGAAGTAACAAGACCAGGTGCTTACACCCTCAGCTTAGAAGGGGGAGCAGGAAATAACCCTGGTGTCCAATACCCAACGGTATTAGCCGCCCTCACCATAGCCCAGGGTGTAACACTGGCAGCAGATGTAACTCAAGTGCAATTACGCCGTAAGGTAGGACGTTCAGGAGAGCAGACAGTCGCCCTAAACTTAAAGGAATTGACGCAAACAGGCAGAATATCCCAGGAGATTACCTTACGAGATGGAGATACCATTGTGGTCCCTACTGCCGCCAGTTTAAATGTAGCTGAAGCCCGGAATTTATTTGCAGCCAACTTTGCTGCTAGTCAAAGTTCACCCCGCTCAGTGGTGGTAATTGGTCAAGTTTACCGTCCTGGTTCTTATCTTGTTACCGCTGGAAATGCCGGTGGGGCAGAGGGTGGTGGTGCTGGTGGTGGTTTACCAACTGTGATGCGGAGTTTACAACTAGCAGGGGGAATTACCTCCCTTGCGGATGTTCGGAAGATTAAATTACGCCGTCCTACCCGAACTGGTATGGAACAAACTATAGATATCAACCTCTGGGAATTACTACAAAGCGGTGATATCAATCAAGACATAGTGGTGCAAGATGGCGATACTATCATCATTCCTACAGCTACGGACATTAGTGCCGCCGAATCCACCCAATTAGCAACAACAACTTTGTCTCCAAATACTATTGAAGTGGGTGTAGTGGGTGAAGTCAAAAGAGCAGGGGCGGTAAAATTACAACCAAATAGCTCTTTAAATCAGGCATTATTAGCTGCTGGTGGTTTCAATGATGGTAGAGCCAGTAAGGGAACTGTAGAGTTAATTCGCCTCAATGCCAATGGTACAGTTACTAAACGTCCAATTAAGGTGGATTTATCTCAAGGAATTAATGAGGAAACCAATCCGATTCTTCGCAACAATGATGTTGTCGTAGTTGATCGCAATGGGTTAGCTAAGGCTGGTGATAGAGTTAATACTGTAGCCGGTCCTTTAGGTACTATCTTGGGGATTATCAGACTATTCACGACTGGATTTTAGTTTAAGTCCAAAGGTTGGTTTTCTAGGTTTCCACTCAAAAAATCTAGACCCAAAACATAATTATTATACATTTTAGGTTATTTTCTTCGGCAATTCATGATTAGAGGTGTAGCGATGGCCTATAATGCGATCGCAGGCTTATTATTTTTATAGTTAACAGTCGGTAAATTCCGCACTTAACCCATTTTAATTTACAGTTAATGCCAGCCATAACCCTAACAATCAATTCTGCCCAAAGCCAAAATAGGAGAATAACTGAATGGACTCAATAATTTTTATCATATTTTTAGCTCTAGTAGGTTATGCTTTAGCATCTGCAAAGATGGTAAATCAGGGGAATGTCGCCTTAGTTGAACGCTTGGGGCGGTATCATCGCAAACTAAATCCTGGGCTCAGGTTCATAGTTCCCATTCTCGATCAAATTGTGATGGAGAATACAACTAGAGAGCAGTTATTAGATATTAAACCGCAAAATGCAATCACTAAAGATGGTATCTACTTGGAAGTTGATGCAATTATTTACTGGCGGATCAAAGATATTGAAAAAAGCTTTTATGCTGTTGATGATTTACAACAAGCACTAACCAATATAGCAACGACTACCCTCCGGGAAAATATTGCCCAAAATTCCTTAGAGGATACTAATATGTCTAGAGAAGAGATAGACAAAACTATATTAGGTGAATTAAATTCAATTACGGGCGCATGGGGAATTGAAATTATCCGTTTAGATATTCAAAGCATTACCCCACCAGAAACTGTACGCAAGTCAATGGAAGCTCAACAAAATGCACAAATTAAAAAAAAGGCAGCAATAGAAGCAGCAGAAGGAGAACGACAAGCAGCCGTTAAACGGGCGGAAGGAACTAGAACATCAATAGAAATAATTTCTGAAGCCTTGCGTTCTCACCCCGAAAGTAAGGATATTTTAAGGTACCTCGTTGCCCAAGATTATGTAGATGCTAGTCAAAAATTGGGTGAAAGCAATAATGCCAAAATTGTATTTGTAGATCCTGCTAACTCAACAGAAATGTTTCAGGAATTGATTTCTGATTCAGTACAAGAAAATCATGGTAACAATCCCGCTAATGGAAAGGGTAATGGCAATGGTAAAGGTAATGGGAATGGATCTAATTAGAGCTTGATACCATTAACTAGCCCCGCGACCCGCGCCCCTACCTCCTAACCTATGGCTAACGCCACGCTGCGCTATCACGAAAAATAGCATCTGCTACCAGAGTAACTTCTTGCATTTCTCGAACATCGTGAACTCGGAGAATATCTGCACCATTAAAAATAGCCGCACAACAAGCTGCGGCTGTTCCCCAAACCCGTAATCTTGGATCTGGTTGATTAAGAATATTACCAATAAAACTTTTACGAGATGCTCCCACCAAAATTGGAGAATTGAGTGTTTTTAGTGATTCTAAACAGCGAAAAATTTCTAAATTCTGCTGATAGTTCTTAGCAAAACCAATCCCAGGATCAATAATTATTTTATTTTGATCAATTCCTAAAAGCCTAGCATTTGTAATTTGCTCAAATAAAAATTTATAAATATCAGCAATTAAATCCTCATAATCAGTACATTTTTGCATAGTTTGGGGAGTTCCCTTGATGTGCATTAACACAATCGGCACATTTAAACTAGCAACAGTTGGCAACATTTGGGGGTCAAATGTCCCCGCTGAAATATCATTAACTATATCTGCTCCAGCAATAATTGCTGCTTTGGCTACCTCTGCTCTAGTTGTATCTACAGAAATAGGGACATCAACGACTGGACGTAGCAATTCCACAACTGATAGCACCCTCTCCAGTTCTGCTTCTAGGGATATTTGCTCCGCACCTGGACGAGTTGATTGTCCACCAATATCAATAATATCAGCACCAGCCGCCAGCATTGCTTGTGCCTGGGTTAAAGCGGCTGAGGCGGTGTTAAATTTACCACCATCACTAAAGCTATCCGGGGTGACATTCAAAATTCCCATGAGATAAGTCCGCTTTCCCCAATCAAAACAATGATTTCGGATAGTTAAGTTGTCAGACATGAAATTTTTCAACTTTTAATTTGTAATTAATTTATCCCCAATCCCCAATCCCCATTATTGATAATTGACAATTCTGGCAAAACTATCAGCTTTTAGACTAGCGCCACCAACGAGAGCGCCGTCAATTTCTGGTTGTGCCATAATTTCATCAATATTATTCGGGTTGACTGAACCGCCATATTGGATAGGAACGAGGGGATTAGTTAATTGACTGCGAATTAAGCCAATTACCCGATTTGCTTCCTTAGATTCACAGGTATCACCAGTACCAATTGCCCAAATTGGTTCATAAGCAATAATTAGGTGAGTTTGATCAATATCTACCAAGTCTTTTTTTAATTGGGTGCTAATTATTGATTCTGTTTCCCCCGCGTCTCGCTGTTGTTTAGTTTCCCCAACACAGAGAATGGGTGTGAGTCCATGCTTTTGGGCAGCTTTAAGACGGAGATTGACAGTTACGTCTGTTTCTCCGAAGAATTGCCGTCTTTCACTATGTCCCACAATGACAAAACGCACACCGATTTCCGTTAGCATAGAGGCGGCGATTTCGCCTGTATATGCTCCACTTTGTTCCCAATGGACGTTTTGTGCGCCCAAGTTTACACGGCTACCATGCAAAGATTTAGACACCAGGCTTAGGTCTGTGAAGGGAGGACATAGTACCACTTCTCGTTCTAAGGGGGTTTCCTCCAGGTGAGGCAAAAATCCGCTTAAAAATTCTGCGGATTCTGCCTGGGTTTTGAACATTTTCCAGTTACCAGCAATAACGATTTTCCGCACAGGTGATTTAATCAAAATTTTAATGTTACTAGATGCACTTTTTAATGTACTACTTTTTTAGGACTATTTATGAAGCAGAATTATAATAGAGAAGAAGAAACAGATTACTTGATGTATTAAATCTCGCTTGCATAAAACAGAAAAATACTTACGCATTGCTAAGAGAGAAATTATAGAACATATATATTCATTACATTTATTTATCTGTAATCAAGGCATTAATATTTTCATTACAGCCTGTTTTTTTAATTCTCAGCACTGCATTATATTTACTTCTAAATGATTTTGCTTTAACTTGAATTTGTGTTGATGTTATAGGGCATCTAGTTGTGATTATATAGCAATACTTGAGGACTGTTTTATAATTTTTGGAGACAATTTTAATAGTATTTTCAATTTGATCAAAAGCGTGTTCTACATCAGAACCTTTTAATTCTATATAAATTTCAATATAATTTATCTAAATCCACAGATGTTATTCTCCAAATTCAAGTTCTATTAATTTTTCAAACACTTGACTAAATTCGTTGGATACTTCATCAATGATATTTGTATCAATCAAGTTATTATCTTCATTGATTAAACTCTCAATCATACCATTTTTGATGGTGTAAGCAGCAACATCATTAATATCTAATGTTTGATTTTCTGGAACTATTTTGAATAAAGCTTCTAGTAAATCATTTTGTTCAGGTTTCTCTCTTAATGCTTTCAGAGTGTTACCTGCTTAAATTAGGTTATTAAAAGCTGTTAGTATGTAAGGACTATGAGTCGTAATAGAAAATTTATGCTTTTTTTCAGTTGTATTAAAAACCTGGCTGATTAAACTTACAATATGTTTTTGTGATGTAGGAAATAAATGTGCTTCTGGTTCTTCTATAATAAAAAGGCGTGTTGTTGAGCTAATAAAAGGCAAAATAGCTAATATAAGTGTCAAGGGAATATAATTTTAAACGTTGTAATTATACTTTTATCAAATTCTGCTTTTTTCTGCTTATTCTGGATGGAAGAACGATATTTAATGAAAAAATCTTTAAAGAAATAAACTAATTTAGCAAGTATGCTTTTACCACTAGCTTGCTGTCCAATAATAATATTTATCTTGGATAAATTAAATTCAATATCTTTGATATTTAAAAAGTTTTTTACTGTCAGTTTTTCCATAAGTGCAATATAATAAGCTGTTACGCAGCTAAATTTGATAACCATAATTTACTTGAACTTTGTAGTGCGGGCATCTTGCCCGCTAGAATTATACAAACTAAATGCACAACAGCTTATCAGCAATACAAATGTATTGCTACAAAAATAAGTCATTAATACATTGTACACGATATTTTAGAAATTTAAAATCAGAATAAATAGGAGTTTTTAATGTATTTTAAAAATTACAACTTTTTAATGTATAAAAGTTGGTGCGTTACGCTGCACTAACGCACCCTACATCTGTATTACCTAATTAATCCCAAATACAGAACCAACTGTAGACTTAATCGAGTTTCCGGCATCCTTTAAAGCTTGAGTAAAGGGTTGCTTGTTTTGCAAAAAGACCCTTGCACAATTGCGTCCTGGCATCCCGGAAATTGAACCGCCGGGATGTGTTCCTGCGCCTGTTAAAAAGAGATTATCAATGGGAGTTTTATAATTAGCTAATTCGGGTAAAGGTCGGAAAAAGATCATTTGATCCATTGTCATATCAATATGATAATAATTTCCTTTATATGCTCCTAATCTTTCCCCTAATTCCGCTGGACTTTCAACTCTTCTAGCGATAGTTGCTTTTTTCACATTGGGGGCATAAGTTGCTAATTTGTCAATTACTCTATCTGCAACTTGATTTTTCAATTCATCAGTCCAACCTGTTCCTTTTAAACCTGTGCCGTTAGCATTAGTAATTTGATAAGGTGCAAAAAATTCAATCCATAAAGTATGTTTTCCAGGTGGTGCTAAACTGGGGTCAAGGGCGCTAGGCATGACGAGATACATGGAGGGGTCAGAATCGGGAATTTCGCCTAATGTACATTTACTATGAGCCTGTTCTACATGATTCATAGAATCGGCAATGAGAATTGAACCAATGAGATATTCATCTTTATGATCATGATGAGAAAAATGCAAGGGTTCATCTAATGCTAAATCTATTTTGAGGATAGTTTCATTGTTGTTGATAATGCGGCGTTCTAATCTTTCCCATAAATCAGGATCAACGGCATCAATATCATTTTTTTCTGTCATTTGTAAGAATAATCTTTGGGCATCAATATTAGAAATTACTCCCTGTTTTGCCCGATATTCTTTACCACCTGCTACCCGCACACCCTCGGCTTTAGCATCATTAATTAAAATCTTTTCCACGTGCTGGTCTGTAAGAATTACCCCACCTTTACTATTAACTAATTTCACCAATGCTTGCACCAATGCACCTGTACCGCCGCGAGGTCTAGCCATGCCAGGATTATGACGCATTGCCATCATCATTACCCCAATTGCGAGATTTTTTTGAGAAGGTGGTGCACCTAATTCAGAAGAGAGTCTAGCTAGGGGTGCTTTGAGAAATTCTTCATCAAACCATTCAGTGAGAATATCTTCGGCACTATTAAGCATTGTTCGCACAAAATCAAAGCTTTTGGCGGGAGAACCCACTACAGAAAATAAATCTTTAACCTGTTGAAAATTGTAGTTGCCAAAAATATCTATAATTGATTTGGGTGGGGCATTAAACATGGGTGTCATGGCGTTAATTGCCCGTTGCCAATAATCTGTAAATTGGGCATATTTTTTAGCGTCTCGTTCATTGTAACGAGCGATTTCTGCACAGGTTTTTTCTAATGATTTATGTGCTAAGAAATATTTACCGTCGGGGTGAGGACAAAAGACAACTGGGTCACAGTCTAGATATTCTAAGCCATATTTTGTTAGTTCTAATTCTTCTACAACTGGACCTAGATGAATAAATTCATGGTCAATGGCACACAAGTTAAATTTAAAACCTGGTGCTTTGTCTGGAATACATTCTTCTGTTGTGGCTGCACCACCGGGAACAGGACGTTTTTCTAGTAGAAGGACGCTATAACCTGCTTTGAGTAAATAAGCTGCACAAACTAAACCGTTGTGTCCAGCGCCGATGATAATAACGTCGTATTCTTGCATATCTCTGATGATATAAAAACCTGGCTTTTTTATATTATTAATATTTACAACAAATTGCAAGTAAATAAAAAATGGACGATAAACCTAGATCCCCGACTTCTGATATGAACTCATAATTTATTTACAAGATGAAAAAAGAAGTCGGGGATCTTCATTGACTAGATTAAACTTTCACTGTTTCTAAATTTACAGATGTTGGTTGACGAAGATTTTGAATCTCTAAATTAATCGGACTATTTGGACCTGTAACTAAACCCCGTCTTTGAGGTTTAACTTCATGGGTATCAATTAATTTTACTGACCATGTTTTCATGACTTTAGCTAATATCAATTTCATTTCCATTTGGGCAAATGCTAAACCGATACAACGTCTTGCACCACCCCCAAAAGGTAGAAATTCATAAGGAGAAAATTGTTTTTCTAAAAAGCGTTCTGGGTTAAATTTTTCAGGTTGAGGATAAATATCTTCTCTTCGATGAGTTAAATAAATTGAACCCATGATAACTGTACCTGGTTCTAGTTGATAACCATCAAGAGAAATAGGAGTTTTAACCTTTCTAGGAAAAGTGAGCATTGCTATAGGATAAATTCTTAATGTTTCATTACAGACAGCAGTTAAATATGGCAATTTAAAGATAGTATTAGAATCAGGATTTTCTCCTAAACTATCCAATTCTACTAATAGTTTTTCTCGAACTTCTGGAAGTTTATGAATCCAATAAAATGCCCAAGAAATGGCTGTCGCTGTAGTTTCATGACCTGCGAATAATAAAGTCATTAATTCATCTCTTAATTCTTCATCCGTCATAGGTTGACCTTCTTCATCTCTAGAGGACATAAGCAAAGTGAGGATATCTGTCCGCTGAGGATCAAAATTTTCTCTTCTTTCTCGAATTTCCTGATAAATTAGTTGGTCAGCTTCTTCCTGTTTCTTCATTTGTTGTTTCCAAAGTTCTGAAATACCAACCATCTCTTTCAATTTAGGAAAATAGAGAAAAGCAACTCTCCAAGGACTACTACTTTGTTCTATAATTTCACAAAGTAAGTGTCTCAGTTTTTCAGCCTGTTCTCCTTCATAAATTCCAAAAACAGCTTCCATCATTACCTGAAGAGTAATTTCTTGGGAAACATTTCTAATATTAAAAGGTTGATTTTTTGCCTGTTTAGTGATAGTATTTGTGGTAATATTCTCGATTAATTCGGCATAACTTCGCATTCTTTCCCCATGAAAAGGAGGCATAATTAATTGACGTTGACGTTGATGTTCTTTACCACTAAGACTAATGACAGAATTTTTGCCAAGTAAATATTCAAAAATACTATTCAAATCTCCTGGTGCTTCCAATTCCTTATGATCATTAGTTAATATCTGCTGTATAGCTTCAGGAGAATGAACTAATAACAGTGGTGGTAAGTCATTCTGTAATTTTAGAGCAAAAATATCTCCATAATTTTTGGCACATTCTGTCAAATAACTCATGGGTCTGAATACCCAGTTTAACATTTGAATAGTAGCTGATACTTTTGGTCCCGGTGGTAGTTGCATAATTTTCTCCTGTTTTGATTACACAATTCATTATAGAATAACCCAACTTTAACTATAAACCACATTGGGGTAATTAGAACTTGGCACGAAACAAAAACCTAAAAATCAATCAACTTATTCTCAATTTCCAGTTTTTGATAACCTGGTTGACGACAAACTTTTAGTACCATTTTAATAGGCGATTAATTCCTTGGTATCATAAGTAATGATTTTTCGCCATGTGTCTGAGTTACTGACAATAACTATCTTCTTCCCTTCTTCCTTCGTGTCCTTCGTCCCTTTGTGGTTCATTTAACCTACTTATGATGATCTTGCGAAAATGCAATTAAATATTAGACCCTCAAAGATGTAAAATTTTGGTTACATTGAACCAGAAACTCAAGTTTTTTCCGATTTTATTAAGGTACTTAGCATGACAGCAGCGACATCAAAGGCATCTTCCACAGTTCCCAATTTTTGTGAAGGAATACAATATTTTGGGGAAGCATTGCCAGATTTTGAAAAATATGGGGCAACTTCCGTGATAGAATCGGGTCAGAGTGCGATCGCCTCCCCAACAGATACAAATGCAGTATATCAAACCTTACTCGCGGCCGATGCTCTGCGCTACCTAACCCTACAAGTCACAGGTAGTAAGGCTTCTGGACATCCCGGCGGTTTTGCCAGCCAAGCGGAAGCTTATGCAGCTTTGGTCATGCTGGGACACAAAAACATTATCACGGAAGTCGGACACCACGCCCCCGGTTTTTATAGCGCCATGTTTTTAGACCGTTCCTTAGAAGACATGGGCATTTCTACAGTACAACAATTGCGCGATCGCTTTCGGGAAAAACACGGATTATTAGGACACCTTTCCGGCTATATTCCCGGTATTTTAGCACCTGCCGGACCTTTGGGACAAGGGCAACATTTCGCCATGGCCGCCGCACTCCTGCACCGTGACAAACTCTTCCCCTTCACCGTGGGAGATGGAGGATTAGGTGAACCCTACATCATGAGTGCAATGGCTCACTTTAATACCGCCTATCCCCAAGTAACTAATTTCCTACCTGTCTTAGTTTGGAACGGTTACAGCCAAGAACATCATAGCATGGTGTCATTGAAAACCAACGATGAAATGATCGCCTATTGGAAGGGTAACGGTTTTACCGAAGTCGTGTTAGTCAATGCTAAAGACTTTGATGATCAAAACCAAGGGGGTGATTATGTTGATAGTACCGCTTTCTCCTTCCCAAAACGGTTAGAGTTTACCAAAGCCGTATTAATCGGCATGGATAAAGCTGCCCGTTCCGCTTTAAGTGGCACATTAACAGTATTTATTATCAAACAACTCAAAGGGGCAGGGGTTCATGCTTTAGGTGCAAAATCCCATAATTTATATCCTAAAGATACCTTAGATGCGCCCCATATTGTCACCGCCTTACAAAAACGGGCTTTATCTGCCCAAGCATGGCAAACAGTCCGCACAAATGCCGAACGCGCTGGAGGTGGACCAGCAGCGAAAACCGCAGTGACAGAATTTGAATTTCCCTTAGCAGACATCGGACAATTACCATTAGAAGAATATGCAGTGGGAGGAGAAGCAAAAGTTTCTACAACCGCAATGGGAAGGTTAGTAGGAATAGTAGGAAATAAAGATAAAAACTTCCTCGTCACTAACGCCGATGGTAACGAAGCATCAGGAATTGCTAACATTAACCAGGCATTAAAAATCAACCATCCTACAACCGATGAATTATATAATCAAGCTCCAGGAGGTCAAGTTTACGAACCTTTGAGCGAAGATGCTTGTGCAGGATTAGCGGCTGGTTTATCCTTAATGGGTGCGAGAACTTTGTGGTGTTCCTATGAATCTTTTGCCATCAATGGATTACCAATTTGGCAAACTGTCACCCAAGCAATGGCAGAATTAAGACGCAAAACACCGTCAACAATTACATTATTTACAGCCGGGGCTTTAGAACAAGGACGCAACGGTTGGACACACCAAAGACCAGAAATTGAGGCTTATTTTGCATCATTGATGAGAACAGGAAATGTATTTCCCTTATTTCCTCCCGATGCTAACAGTATTCAAGGTTGTTATGAATGGGCTTTGCAAACAAAAAATAAGGGAATTGTCATCACTGCAAGTAAGTCACCTTTACCCATTAGAACGACTTTAAAACAAACTGAAGAAGGGTTAGAAAAGGGCGCGATTTTATTACATGAAATTGCGGGAGGGAAGACTGTTGTATTTGCTGTCATTGGCGATATGACGTTAATTCCTGTGTTTGAAGCGGCGGCATTTTTAGAGACTGAAGGTATAGGAGTGAAGATTATTTCTATTATTAATCCTCGCCGTTTATATCGTCCTCATGATACAGCTTGGGATACTTGTTCTGAACCTGATAACGGTTTTTTAAGTGATGCCGATTTTGAGCAATTGTTTGGTGGAGATGCCTTAATTGGTGTTACAGGTGGTGCTGCGGCGATGTTAGAACCAATCATGTTACGCAGTAATTCTAAGCGTGATTCTTTCGCCTGGAAACGTGGGGAAACTACGGCTAGTGCTGGTGAGTTGATGGCTTTTAATGGGTTGACTGCGGAGGCTTTGACTAAGCGGGCTATTGAGTTGGTGCATTAAGATAATATTTCATGTAGGGTGTGTTATGGATTTCATCCTAATGCACCCTACTAGCTTTCATACCTCGATTCAGCAACGACAGGATTTTTAAAACCGCAGATATACGCAGGTCATTTTGTATTTCATTGCTTGTATATATGATTTTTTACTTTACTCGTACCAGAGTGTAGTGTTAAAATTATCGGCATAAACTTTTTAAGAACCCGTCAGGTATATGAGCAAAACATTATTGGCTTTAATCGTAGCTGCGGCGACTAACTGCCCTTTAGTAAATATTGCCGGAGACTATACACTTGATTTACGGACTGAAACTGCTACCGCTTGGAATGACAGCCCTAGTTTGGGATGTCGCAGTACCGGATCTATATCTGGCCTTAAAATACAGCCCGATGGTCTGATGACAGGCCATCCTCGTTACTCTCTATTATGGGTGAACCCAGGCGGTGGGATGTATCATACAGAAGGTAGCGTGTTTGGTGGGCGTGTAGAACCTGGTTCAGAACCCATGCAATGGACAGGCAGTGTTCGTGATGTGGAAATTACAGGGACTTTACGCAGAGGACAACTTTCTGGAACATTTGTGCGGCGTTTAGTTATTGATGGTAAGCAGATCGAATGTCGTGGCAAAGTGAGTGGTTTTAAAAAAGGAAAATAGGAGAAACCTATGAGCAAACAAGCATTGATCCCTTGAAAACTTGTTATAGCAACAGTATTTTTGAGCGGAATGTATCTACCCGCAATAGCTGAACAAGATTCCCAAGTTACTGTTCTGAAAAGCATTTCTTACCCGACATTACAACTAGCACAAAAAAGCGACAACGAAATACTTACTGTCTACGGCAGAACAAACTGTACGGTTACTAATAATCTGATAAATGAATTAAAAGTACGAAAAATTCCCTATCAATTTAAAAATGTCAATGTTCAAGAAGTGGTTGAGGAATTATTCCAGCTAGAATTTGAAGAGGGTGTATCAAATAAAGTTAGTCATAGTCGTATGCCTTTGGTTTACGTCAAGGGCAAATTGTTAGCTGCTCCCAATGGTATCAAAATTCAACAGGTCTTAGCTCAAAGATCAATTCCTCAAAAATTAACTGTAAATCCTAGCCAGAATGTTGTAATCATTTACAGCAAATCCCAGGATAAAAACACTCAACGTTTGATTAAAGGACTTCAAAGAAGGCAAATTTCTTATCAGTTGAAAGACTTGGATACTGCGGCAATTGAACAAGAGTTTTGGAAACTACTTGGTCAAAATGGGATTACAGCAAAATCAGTGGATTTGCCGATAGTTTACGTTAGTGACAAAGTAATGATTAAACCTAGCATGGAGCAGGTATTAACCCAACAATCAAAATCTAATAACTAAGAAAAATTCTATTTCTGTATGGTGGGTTAACAACACAATATAACCCACCATTAATAGCGCTAAATTACAACCCAAAAACCCTGTATCTGTTCACATTATCTCACTCAACTATTACTAAGGATTAGTAGAGCGATCCGCAGTTGAAAAACCCTGTATCTGTTCATATTATCTCACCCAACCATCACCAACCATGATGTAAATAAGAGAAGACAATGAACAACTACCCAAGAAAATGGGTACTATTTTTTATAAACATCACGACGATGCTTACATTGAACGAGTAAAACAATTAATTGCTCATCTTGAATTTCGTAAACCAAACGATAATCTCCTATTCTAATCCGATATTCATTATCATACCCTTTCAACTTGACGACCCCATCAGGACGAGGTTCTTCCGCAAGTTGGGAAATCTTATCATATACACGCTCTTGAATATTATTAGGAAGATTATCTAATTGTTTTTGAATAGATTTAGTGATAATAATCTCGTAAGTCATAGTATCTATTTTTTCTGATTTAGATACTGTTGAAAAGTCATATATTCCCCATTTGTATATTCATCACGAACTAATTGAATTTCTTTTTTAGTCTCTTCATCTTCGCGCCAATCATCTTCCTCAGCATCAGCAATAGCTTCATCAAGAATCAGCCAAAGTTGCTGTTTTTCTGATAAACTTAGCGCATTTAAAGAGTTAATCAGTAACTCCATCGGAATGAATAGATTTAATCCAGTTTGTGACATGGCTTTTATCATGATGCGATCGCTACTTTACATTATATCAAATGATGGTAGATTAGTCTATAAAAACCTGTATCTGTTCACATTATCTCACTCAAGCATTACTAGGGATGTTTAGGGCGATAGCGAAGCGCTGCTGCAAGCAGTTCGCACCTGAAAACCTTACTCTGTATCTGTTTACGTTATCTCACTCAAGTATTAGTAGGGATGTTTAGAGCGATCCGCAGTCTGAAAAGCTTACCCTGTATCTGTTTACATTATCTCACTCAAGCATTACTAGGGATTAGTGGGCGAGCGTGTAAACATTCACCTCACCTGAGAATTATCACCCGAACAAAATCTTATAAACGCCTTTCCTATTGTTGCGGGTCACGTTTAACATGAAAACAACCAATAATAGAAATTGTTTCATCTATAATAATGTAAAGCAATCCATAGGGAAACTTCCGAATTAACTTTTTTCTAACTTGTTCATGAACAACTGGACAAGCAAAAGGATTACGTTGAATAGTTGAAAAACTAGCATCAACAACACGAATAAATTCAGAACCTAATCCAACAGTATGCTGTTCATACCAATTATAAGCATCCTCTAAATCAAGTTCTGCTTCTGGTGTAATGAAAATTTTGTAAGTCATATATTAACTAACGATTAAATTTTTGTTTTACTTCCTCCCAGGTAGAAACTTGATGAGGATTTTGATAATAAAGTTCTAAACGTCTCTCCAATTCCTGTTTTTGAGCATCACTAATAGTTACATCATCAGCATCTACAGTGATACTATCCCAAATATCTTGGACTAATTGGATTCTTTCGGCGATACTTAATTGTAAAATGTTTTGAGGTAGTAAGTTCTCCATAAATTTTCCCACTTGAGTAGACAATATTTTTTATTTTAACTCATCATTAGCAAGTAGGCAGGGGAAACGCAAAATCCAATGATACTCAGCATACAACATAACCCACCATTAATAACTCTGTATCTTTTCACATCATCTCACCCAACGATCAGCAACTATCATGTAAATAAGAGAAGATAATAGAACCATCACAGATACACCACCGAAAGATTCACCTTACCTGACAATTATCACCCGAACTATTTTAACTAATTTTAATAGGTGAGATATTTTTCCACTCTTCAGACTCATTTTTTGCACACCAAAGATCAAACTTCTGTTGAAGATTTAACCAAAGTTCCGGCGTAGTTTGAAAAGCATTTGCTAACCGCAACGCAATATTAGGTGTTACATTTGCACGTTCATTCACAATTTCCGAAACCGTTTTGCGAGACACACCCAAAATATTAGCAAGTTCTGTCACCGTCATATTTAAAGGTTCTAAATATTGACGTTTAATCAAAGCACCAGGATGTCTAGGTTTTCTGTTAGTATTCATGTTCATAATCCTAATGATAATCCTCGTAATTTACGTCGTAAGCATCCCCATCTTCAAAAACAAAAGTTAAACGCCAATTACCAGAAACTGTAACTGAATATTCACCTTTCCTATTTCCTATTAATTGATGAAACTTAGAACCAGGAAAATTCATATCCTCGGCTACAGATGCAGCATCTAGTCTATCTAATAAATCTAACAGTTTTTCAGCATGATTTGGATTAACTCCACTTCTATTATCATCTTCAAACAGCTTTCTTAACCCCTTATGCTTGAAATTTCTGATCATAAGTAAAATAACAATATTTACTGTAACCTACAAGGTTACACTTGTCAATCCACAATATAGGCTAAATTTGGTAATTTTGAAAACTCATTGATTAATATTTACAATACTTTACAAATCATCATCACAATTATCATGGCAGAAAATGACAAAAACTGCCATAATATAGAAAAGAAGATTCAAAGCAATCTTCACAAACTCAATCTCATTCAGACTCTTCATCTAGATAAGATTGACGACTGTGACGAACATGAATAATAGCTATAACATCTTCTTCAACAACAAACAAAACTCGATATTTTCTTTGTTTTCCTAACCATAGTTGGCGAATTTCACGACCAAGTTTTGTTGATTCTGGAGCTATACTACATCGGTTAGGAAATTTTTTTAGTGATGCAATAGCATCTTCAAATTGATAATACCAATTGTTCGCTACTTCAGCACTTAAATTATCACACATCCAACGATAGGAGTTTTCAATTTCTTGAAATGCAGTAGGTTGAATAATAACTTGATAATTCATGAGCGAGGAGGAATGTTATATTTTTGTTGTAGAGTTGCCAAAACTTGATCCGCAGGAATCCCTTCACCGCGCTCAAATTCATCTAATCCTTTACGAATACCTACTATTGTTTCTAAGTAATCTATTCTTGCTAACAATTCTTGATAGGAAACTGGGGGTTTTTGTGGTGCTGTTTTGAGTGATTGCAAAAAACCAAACACATCTTCTAAAAGTTCGTTGGGTGTGTTGTCAATTTCTTGTAGCAGTAATTCTTTGATAGTCATCACAGTTAATAAATCAAATTGATGTTTTTATTATAGCAATTATTTTCAGTTTTATATAGATAAGTTAATTATTTTTATTACAACTAAAGTAAGTAGGTTAGGTTAACGCAAGGAAACCTAACATTACTAAATATCATCAATAGTTTTTTCTACCAATAGCAGAAAATGACAAAAACCGCCATGATATAAAAAAGTATATTCAAGAAGTCACATTATGAAAAGTATGAATATTTCCTTACCTGACACCATGCACGATTATATAGAAAAGTAGCGCAAAGAGGTTACAGCAGCGAAGCGTGAATATTTTCGGGAATTAGTGCGACAAGACCAAAAACAGAGAGCAAACGAACGACTACAAACCATGCTCTTAGAAGGTTTAAACTCTGGAAATGCAACAGAAATGACTGCTCAAGATGGGGAAGATATTCGTCAAGCAGTTCGTGAAAAAACTAACAAACGTCAAAGTGCAATTTAGCCATGATCTATTAAATTAAAAAAAGACCTCCCAAAAAAAAACGCTATGAAATTTCAAGTAATATTCACCTATGATACAGAATACCAAGGTTACATTGCTGAAGTACCAGAACTTCCTGGTTGTGTCAGTCAAGGTAAAACCTTAGATGAAGCAATTGAAAATATCAAAGATGCTATCAAAGGCTATCTTCATGTATTAGAAAAACATGGTAAACCTTATGTACCTAAAGAGTCTCAATCTTTTGTAGGGGAAGTAGTAGTATAAATGGGACGCTTATCAAATATTTCCGGTAAACAAACAGTCAAAATCTTTGAAAAATTTGGCTATGCTGTAGATCATCAAACCGGAAGTCATATCATACTATGGCACGAATCAAAACCCATTTTATCAGTTCCCAATCATAAAGAACTAGCACCAGGGTTACTCAGAAGTTTAATTAGACAAGCAGGAATTACCGTAGATGAATTTTTAGGAAATAAGTAATATTTTCAGTGGGTTAATAACAAAATAACCCACTATTAATAACGCACTTATTACAACCCAAAAATCCTGTATATGTTTACATTATCTCACTCAACCGTTACTAGGGATTAGTGGAGCGATAGCGAAGCGCTGCTGCAAGCAGTTCGCGTAAATATTCACCTCACTTGAGAATTATCACCCAAACAAAATCAAATCCTCGAACAACTAGCGAAGAAAATAGGTACTACTTTTTATAAACATCACGACGATGCTTACATTGAACGAGTAAAACAATTAATTGCTCATCTCGAATTTCATAAACCAAACGATAATCTCCTATTCTAATGCGATATTCATTATCATATCCTTTCAACTTGACAACCCCATCAGGACGAGGTTCTTCCGCAAGTTGGGCAATTTTTTCACACACACGCTCTTGTATATTATTAGAAATATTATCTAATTGTTTTTGAATAGATTTAGTGATAATAATTTCGTAGGTCATAGTATCTATTTTTTCTGATTTAGATACTGTTGAAAAGTCATATATTCCCCATTTGCATATTCATCACGGACTAATTGAATTTCTCTTTTAGTCTCTTCATCTTCTCGCCAATTTTCCTCTTCAGCATCAGCAATAGCTTCATTAAGAAGCTGCGAAATCTGCCGTTTTTCTGATAAACTTAGCGCATTTAAAGATTTAATCAGTAACTCTATCGGAATAAATAGATTTAATCCAGTTTGTGACATGGCTTTTATCATGATGCGATCACTACTCTACATTATATCAAATGATGGTAGATTAGTCTATAAAAAACCTGTATCTGTTCACATTATCTCACTTAACCATTACTAGGGATGTTTAGGGCGATCCGCACCTGAAAAGCTTACCCTGTATCTGTTCACATTATCTCACCCAACCATCACCAACTATCATGCAAATAAGAGAAGACAATAGAACCATCACAGCTACACATGGAAACATTCACCTCACCTGAGAATTATCACCCGAACAAAGTCAAATCCTATTTTGTGCATCTTCTAGTTTACAATGTAAAAAATAACTTAATACTCCCTTAACTATCAATCAATAGTAATCAGGGTAGAAATATTAAAATTTGACAACGGGAGTAATTTTGAATAAAGAGGATATCATCTATCAACAAATTATAGCAATTGCCAGTAGTTACGGAATATTTGATTGTATACCCTGTGCTAGAGCAATCAAAGAATTTTTAATCAGACAAAGTATTCATGGTAAGCATATTAAAATAAATACAAATTCTCAAGATCCAATTTATGGCAGAATTTATGATGATAGTATTGGAGAATTGATTGCTACCACAGGTCATCATGAAGGTGTTATAATTAAGATAAATAACGGAGAACTTGTTTTTGACAATATTCACCATCAAGGCATTGCCCGATTAAACTGGATACAGAATCTCTATTCACCTATATTAGATGCAGGATTAGAGTTTCAAATCACAGAAACTTACTTTTAACCTAGAAATTTAGTGAGTTAAACATGGATAATCTCTACAACTTACTGCAAAAGATCAAAAAAAGACCTGCAATGTATATAGGTAAAAATTCTATTTTTAGCCTTCAAGCATTTTTAGATGGATACTATTTTGCCCGTCGAGAAATTGGTATTCCCTTAACAGCAGAAGAAACAGAATTTCAAACTTTTTTACAATGGATAAGACACAAATTCAATGTAGAAACAGGTCAATTATGGTCAAGTATTCTTCTGTTCCATTCAGCCGATGAAAAAAGCGCAGTAGATAGATTTTTTACCTTATTTGAAGAATTTTATCAAAATCAAAAAAATCAAGAAACAGCAAAAATTGATGAATTAGTTTCATGAAAATAAAAGTTAGTAAGTTGGGTTGACAAAACCAAACAATACCTATAATTAGTAATGCTAAATTTCAACCCAAAAACCCTGTATCTGTTCACATTATCTCACTTAACCACTACTAGGAATTACTAGAGCGATGGCGAAGCGCTGCTGCAAGCAGTTCGCTGCTATCATGTGAATAAGAGAAGACAATAGAACCATCACAGATACACCATCGAAAAATTGACCTCACTAGAGAACTATAAGTATATTTAGCTACTAAAATTAATTATCATAAATACTTATTTTCATGGCGATCGCAGAAAATGACAAAATCTGCCATGATATAAAAAAGTAGATTTAGGAAGTCAGATTATGAAAAGTATGAATATTTCCTTACCTGACACCATGCGCGATTATATAGAAGAACAAGTAGCGCAAGGTGGTTACAGCAGCGTCAGTGAATATTTTCGGGAATTAGTGCGACAAGACCAAAAACAGAGAGCAAATGAACGACTACAAACAATGCTCTTAGAAGGATTAAACTCAGGAAATGCAACAGAAATGACTGCACAGGATTGGGAAGATATTCGTCAAGCAGTTCGTGAAAAAACTAACAAACGTCAAAGTGCAAATTAGCCATGATGTTTGCAATTAAAAAAAGACCTCAAGTTATCCGTGACTTGATAGATTTAGCTACCTACATAGCAGAAGATAGTTTAGACGTTTCCGACCGCTTTTTAATAGCAGCAGAAACAACATTTAAACAATTAGCAAAAACTCCAGCTATAGGGAAATTGACAGATTTTCCCCATCCCAATTTAGCAGATATTCGACAACAATCAATTAAAGGATTTAGAAAATATCTGATTTTTTATCGTATCACTGAATCAGAAATTGATATTTTGCGAGTTATTCATAGTGCAAGAGACATTGAAACAATATTAGATGAGGACTTAGAAATATGAGTAATTAGGTTGGAGGGATTTCTGGGGCGATTGTGTAAATATTCACCTCATCTGAGAATTATCACCCGAACTAAATCAAATCCTATATTTACAAACTACTAGACTAAAAATATCAAAATCAGCTATACTACTTATAGTATGACTGTGGGTAGGATATGGCTAAAATCTCAATTTCATTGCCAGATGAACTACTAAATTACATTGACCAAAAAGTTGAAAACCGTAGTGCGTTGATTGAAAATCTCTTGAAACAATGGCAAGAAAAACAACAAGATGAAGCACTAGCCGCAGCTTGCACTTTGGTTGATGAATTAGAATTAGGTTGGGAAAGTGAATGGCAAAACATAGCGATTACCGAATGGGAAGCATCTGGATAGTAACATTTGATCCATCTGTAGGTACAGAAATTCAAAAAACTCGTCCAGCACTGATAATTTCTGGGACTTTGTTTAATAACCAACGCAGCAAAGTCACAGTTTTACCTTTTACTTCCGCAAAACCTAATAATCCTCGTATTTCACCTGCGGTAGTTGAAGTACCTACATCAGCGCAAAATGAACTTTCTGTGGATAGTCTTTTAATCTGCGTTGAACCCATGACTTTTGACAAAATTCGTTTAACTCAACAATTAGGAGAATTAGAAGCAGAATTATTAGAACAAGGTCAAAATATTTTGCGGAGATATCTTAGTTTAAACAGCAATTAATCATTAATTAATCATTTTTGATTGATCCAGTTCATATTATCTCACTTAACCATTACTAGGGATTACTGGGGCGATTCGCAGCCCAAAAAGCCTGTATCTGTTCACATTATCTCATCTAATCATCACTAGGGATTACTGGGGCGATAGCGAAGCGCTGCTGCAAGCAGTTCGCACCTGAAAACCTTACCCTGTATCTGTTTACATTATCTCACTCAACCATTACAAGGGATTAATAGAGCGATCATGTGAATAAGAGAAAACAATAAAACCATGACAGATAAACCTGGAAATATTCACCTCACTTGAGAACCATCACCCAAGGCGTAGTTTATAATAGAATCATACCGAAAAAATTTAGTCAATTGAGGAGTTAATTATGGTGATAAAAATTGCAGAAATATCTCAAGATATTGACACCTTAACAGAAGAAGCGCAAATCTTACTACTTGACTGACTTTATTCAATTACTTAAAAAACGTTATCCAAAACCAGAAAATCAACTCATAGAAAATGAGATAACTTTCTCATCAACCCAAAAATAAAAATCACATCCACTAGATACATTTCTAGAAAAACATGGTGCTTGGGAAGATGAACGCACAGCAGCAGAAATAGTCAAAGAGATTTATGATAATGGTAAAATTTTTTATGATATCCCATGTTTTATTACGATGACAGATGAAATCAATAAATTACCCAAAGGTTGGCAGCACAAGAGATTACATCATTAGTTAATTCTCTTTCCATCGCTTTACAAATGGCAAATCATGCAGTTAGGAGACAAATAGAAGGATTTGCCAAGAGAGCTAGTGGACGATCATCAATATTACCGTTCAAGTATATGACTCGTCATAGATATTGATGCAAAATTCATCTTTAAATATTAAACACTAAAATCATTCCCATCTTGATTAATAACTAATCTTAAAATTGATAAACCTAAAATAATTAAAAATAGCACCAAACCAATGGTACAAGCATAGCTAATCTCTAAATTACCAAATGCTTGTTCATACAAATAATAAACAATAGTCTTAGAACTATTGAGTGGTCCGCCTTGAGTCATAATATAAACTTCTTCAAAAACTTTAGTTGCGGAAATCGCCGAAATTACAGCCACTAAAGCTAAATAGGGTTGCATCAATGGTAAGGTAATATCCCAATGTTTACGAACACTATCTGAACCATCAATAGCCGCAGCTTCATAAATATCAGCGGGAATGGCTTGTAATCCAGCTAAATAAATTACCATATAATAGCCTAAGCCTTTCCAAATAGTTACAGCCATAATACTAGCTAAGGAAATGGGAACAATTCCCAATATCTTATCAGGACTTGTTAACCAGGGAATTCCGTCAGGAAAAATTCCTAAAGTTTTGAGAATTTGATTCAGCAATCCGTTTTCTGCATATAACCATTTCCAAGCTATCCCAGCTACTACCATAGAAATTACAACCGGGGTATAATATGCTGTTCTAAACCAATTCATTCCCCGCAGTTTTTGATTCACTAAAATTGCTAAAGCTAAGGGTAGAAATACTAAAATGGGAACAACACCAATCAGATAAATAAATGTATTTTGTAATGTTTGCCAAAAAACTGGATCTTTCAATAAACGCAGGAAATTTTTCCAGCCAATCCATTGAGGAGGATCTCCTATATTTTCATAGTTGGTAAAACTGAGATAAAAGGCTTGAACTGCTGGCCAAAAAACAGTTAATATTAAGATGATCAAGGCAGGTAATAAGAACAAATATGGTGTAATTTTGTGTTTGATTAAAATCCATTGTTTTGATGTTAATTGAGACATATTATCGGACTCCCATAAAACTAATAAGTAGGTGAACACAATAAAACCAAACTGTGTAAAGAAATGTAAAATCGCCTAAACCCTCTTCACTCTTGCCTTTTGCCTTGCCATAAAGACAATTTTCAACGCCAACCTACTTATTTAATTGGGGAATTGGTTAAATAATCCTCTTCCCTATTTTTGACAAAATTAAGTTTTACTGCTGATTACTGACTCCTGAATTATGCTGGATGATTCTGGTTCTACTGTCTCATGTTTATTAATTTTCACCTGTTCTAATAAACGAGGCATCCAAGGTAAAGCTAGAAAAATTCCTGATAAAACTAATAGAAATACAGAAAGTCCAAAAAGTTGATCGCGGGAAATTTCTAATACACCACGCAAGATTACCTCTCGCAAAGCGGAAACAATCGTAATTTCTACTGCTGCACCTACGGATATACTGCGTTCTTGAAGGTAATCAACTAACAACCGAAACAGTTCTACTAATATCAAAATAAACAGGATATCAGATGTGACTTGTCGTAGATCTAATGGACGTAAAAACGATAAAAACATATCTCCTAATCGAATGAGCATGACACAAAATAAACTCACGCAAAGGGAGATCACAATAATATCCTGAAAAAGTTCTAAGTTACGAACAATTCTATCTCGCCTAAACCAATTATTGACTTCTATAATTATCCGCTGTGGCATGGTATTTCCTAAAAAAGGTCAACACATCTACAGCAGGAGTCAGAATTCACCGAATCAGGAGTAAAACTAGTTTGCTGTCTGACTTTGAATTTAGATCCTGTACTTCATTAATCTGCAATCTGCTGTATGTTAATAATTAACCATTAAACAGATTTTAATAAAGTAAACAGAGAACAAGACGTAATTAACAACGGGAGCATCCCAATTTTGCAGAAATAAGCTGGCGATTAGAAATCACGGCCATACAAACAAAGTCCGCGTAGGCGGACTAGGGAAATTTACAGCAAATTGTCATCAAACCTGGAACAAGAACCCCACCCCCAACCCCCTCCCCGCAAGCGATGAGGGGGCTAAGATGTACCTTGTGTGATTGCAAATTGCTGTAAAACCCACGCAGGTGGGTTTTGCCTGTGTAGCCGTGACTTCCAGTCGCCTGGATTCTTTGTCTAATTACAAAAATGAGACGCAAAACTCATTGATTTTTGTTTCACGCCTCATCTTTATATTTAAACTCCCCAGGCCGGATTCGAACCAGCGACCAATCGATTAACAGTCGATCGCTCTACCACTGAGCTACTGAGGAATGCTCTTCGCTTTAGCTATAATAAACCTAAATCCAGATTAATGCAAGGGGTTTTGGAAAAATTTTCCAACTTTTTTTTGTTGCTGCTGAAATTTCTCACTGTTAATACCCCAAAACCTTTCCAGCAGCTACATTCGGAGATTTACAAATGCTGAAATTATAAGAAAATAGGCTAAAAACCCTTGAGGGCAAGTTTTGGAGCGTGGCGGAAAAACTTAACTGTCCTTTCTTTAGGCAAGGGATGAAAGCCAACTAGAGGCTGTCTTCCTCCAGTATCTTTAGACCCGGGGAGTGTCAAAATCCCATTCGCAATTCCGTCAGCCGTTGTCTGGCTTTAGGATCAATTCCATTCACCAGGAATCTACTTTTCGGTTGTTTTTGCGACTGATACCTATGGCGCATTCGACAGACAGTAGTTTCTACTTCGCCACATAGTTGATGCGCTGATAACCATTCAGCACCATATCCCTGGACTGTTAACTGCTGCGCTCGATCTGATGTAGCGACAATCATGCGGGAAATTAAACATTGGGATATTTGGTGACGGAGAGACGCACAGGTTTTTTCTATATATGTGTCTGCGGTCTGACCAAAATCCGTATAATGTACTGTTAGAAAATTTGTAATAGTTTCTCTGTTACTAGGAGTGTTTTGATACTGTGCATCAAACACTACCTGGGTTTCATAACCTTGGAAGGCACTATAATTAGTCATTGCTTCCACTAATTCACCCCGTGCAGCCTCAAGTCCAGCATGATCACGGGTTTTTATCAAGCAAGGCCAAGTGCCTATAATATTGTAACCGTCTACTAAGAGAACGGCTGGGACTATGGAACGAGACATGGTTTTTAATCACAATTATCTAGAGTTAACAAAAATCATTCATAAGACTTATAGTAAATGAAGCATTGCTTGTAACCCCATGTTACAAGAAATAAAAACTGCCTCTTTTAATCAAATTTAGACCCTAGGATAGAAGCTATGATTTTGAAAAAGCCTCTAAAAATCAGGTTTACTGAATTTATTTTCTCTAAAAAAATATTTTTCTCTGTCTGTAAAATTTTATGTTTCCAGGATAGAAGGCTTTTTAAATAGCATTTTGACCGCTTTTTCACTAATTCTAGCTTTTAAGAATAATTAACTATATATAAACGCAGATAATCCTAAATTTGATTATTGTAGTAGATCAGGACTATTTTATTCTAAATATAATCCGCCCAGAACTGATAGTGTAGCGTGGCGTAAGCCATAGTTCAGTCCCAATAGTTAGCATGGTGTTAGCTTAATCAGCAGAAGCCCCACGTCTCACTCTTAGGAGCGTGGGATGAATGCGCGTGAGTTGAGTTGCGTAGCCCAAATTGTATTTGAGCGTAGCGAAAACAAAGAAGGCTACAGCGACGAAACGAACAAAATAT
>NZ_JAQMSE010000244.1:0-61734 GCF_028330045.1 Aphanizomenon sp. CS-733/32 | reverse complement strand
TGGGTTTCGGGCATTTTAACGTGATTTTTTGATGATTTTTGAGCGCTCGCTATTGAGCAGAAGTTAATCACCAAAAGCCTGAAACGAGGGATTTTCGTTCATGCACATCATGGTGAATTTGTACAGTGCGTAAGTCCTAAAATATTGAAACTCACACTCCATACTGTTTAAACCATACCTGGAGTCTTTGCCAACCATCCTGGGCTTCTTTTTCGCGGTAAGAAGGGCGATAATCGGCAAAAAAGGCATGAGGTGCATCAGGATAAACAATTATCTCTGATTTACTGCTGCTAGATTTGAGTTTTTCTCGTATTTGTTCTACTGTGTCCACAGGAATACCTGTATCCTGACCTCCATAAAGTCCAAGCACGGGCGCTTTGAGTCCAGCAGCTATATCAATGGGGTGTTTGGGCTGTAGCTCGGTAGCATTGCCTACTAATCTTCCGTACCAAGCCACACCTGCTTTCACTTGAGGATTATGTGCTGCATATAGCCAGGTAATTCGACCACCCCAGCAAAAACCCGTAATTGCTAATTTATCAGCGTTACCTTTTGCTGATTTTACTGCCCAAGCGACAAGATCATCTAAATCTGATAACACTTGAGCATCGGGAACTTTGGCAACAATTTGACGAATTTCGTCAATGTTGCTTAATTTTGACACATCACCTTGACGGATGAACAGTTCAGGGGCGATCGCTAAATAGCCTAATTTAGCAAAGCGTCGCACAACATCCTGTATATGTTCATGTACCCCAAATATTTCTTGAATTACTAAAACAATGGGGAAATTTTCACCCTTTTCTGGTTGCGCTCTATATGCTGGAATTTCCCCATCTTTGACGGGAATTTTCACCACTCCCGCAATTAATCCTTTAGTATCTGTGGTAATCACTTTACCAAAAACAGGTTCTACCGCTAAAGCAAAACCAGTTGTTAAAGCAGCAGTAGCGATAAATTCACGGCGTGTTATTTCTTGAATCATCTTTAATTACCTTAAAAGAAACCTAACATTATCAATCTTTTTGTTGGGTTGCGCGTTAGCAAAGCTGACCGAAGGTATCGCTTAACCCAACCTACTTTTGGGAGCATCCCAAATCGTGTAAATTTATTTTTACCCAATGTCAAAGGCTGGGAAGAAAAGAACCACGAAGGACACAAAGATCACGAAGGTAAGAGAGTTACAGAGAGTTTTTGGTGTTGCTGCGGTTATTTTTTCAAAATTGGGATGCTCCCCCTACTTTTTCTTGATTGAACAGTATTCACTTAATCATTTTATTCATCTAACCGCAACATGATAAACTTCTTTTTGTAAATCAACCTCCACAATATAAGGCTCAACTGGACGTTTAAACAAAATCATTTCTTCTGCTTCATCTTTTTTCAAATTTACATGACAGAACCACTCTTCATTATTTTTATCTGGATAATCCAACCGATAATGATATAAACCCCAACGACTTTCCCGACGATATAAAGATGCTCGTGCTGCCATTTCTGCACAATCACGAATAAAATGTACTTCCATACATCGCATTAATTCATGAGGATCACACGCTCCCATTTGGGCTAAAATTTCATGATAACGCACAAAATTATTTAACCCAATTTCCATTTTATTGCCGGATTTTGGCGGTTGTAAATAATCATTCACCAGTCGGCGTAATTTATATTCAACTTGGGTATGGGGAATCCCATTAGATTGATTTAATGGCGCGTAAATTCTCGTTTTTTCAGCTTCTAAAAAATCAGTCTCAGGTTCTAAATGTTCTAAATTTTCAATATAATCTATCGCATTTTCTCCTGCTAATCGACCAAAGACAAATGCACCAATCATATAATTATGAGGAACACTGGCCATATCTCCGGCTGCATAGAGTCCAGGTACTGTAGTTTCTGCTTTTTCATTCACCCACACACCAGAAGCACTATGTCCACTACATAATCCAATTTCTGAGATGTTCATTTCTACCCCATGAGTGCGGTAATTTTCACCTCTACCCTCATGAAAACGTTCTCTACTCGGTCTTTCATTTGCCCACAAAACGGACTCAATTTCTGAAATTGTATCTTCATCCAAATGAGTCATTTTCATTTGAATTGGTCCTTTACCAGAGTTTAATTCTTTCCAAATCTCTAACATCATTTGACCACTCCAATAATCGCAATTAATGAAGCGGTTTCCTTCGGCATTGGCGGTATATGCTCCATAGGGACCTGCAACATAGGCACAGGCTGGACCATTATAATCTTTAATTAATGGGTTGATTTGGAAACATTCAATATTGCTTAATTCTGCTCCTGCATGATAAGCCATTGAATAACCATCTCCGGCATTTGTGGGATTTTCATAAGTTCCATAAAGATAGCCAGATGCAGGTAGTCCTAATCTGCCACAAGCACCTGTAGAAAGTATGACGGCTTTGGCTTGAATAACTACAAAATCACCACCGCGTACATCAAACCCAACAGCCCCAATAGCTCTACCATTTTTTACTAGTATTCTAGTTGCCATGACGCGGTTTGTGACTTTCACTTGATGACGTTTAACTTGGCGGGTAAGAATGGTTTTTAAGTCTTTACCTTCTGGCATGGGTAAGACATATTTACCTATCCGATGTACTTGTTTAACGTCATAATTACCTTGGGGATCTTTTTGGAATTTAACGCCCCAACTTTCTAATTCTTGGATAGTTTCATAACCTAATTTACCTGTTTGGTAAACGGCTTTTTGGTGCAGAATACCATCATTAGAAATTGTGATTTCGCGGACGTATTGTTCTGGGGTAGAATTGCCAGGAATGACGGCTGTATTAACTCCATCCATTCCCATAGCGATCGCCCCGCTACGGCGTATATTTGCTTTCTCTAAAATTAATACCTCAGCATCAGGATTTGCCTGTTTGGCTTTAATCCCTGCCATTGTCCCCGCAGTCCCACCACCAATTACTAAAACATCGCTCTTTAGCCACTGTGTATTGATATTTTTTACCATATAAAACTCTTTCAAGAATTTAAATTTTTTCTCACGCAGAGAAAGTCAAGGAAGATTTCTAGAAATAATTGATAATTAGCAATTTTTTTATTGCCAATTACCAATTAAGTAGGTGAACACAATAAAACCAAACTGTGTAAAGAAACGTAAAATCGCCCAACCCCTCTTCACTCTTGCCTCTTGCCTCTTGCCTTTTGCCTTGCAATAATGACAATTTTCAACGCCAACCTACTTACAAAATTATTTCTTGCCTTGCCAAACTATCTCCTTAACCTTAATTTGTTTAGGAATTAAGTTGATTTTATAGAAAGTATCAGCAATTTCTTGTTGTTTGGCAATTACATCATTGGTTAATGGCAGAACGCCATACTTGCGTCTTTTTTCTGCTACCTCTAATACAGCCGCATCTATACCCAATACAGGAGAAAGTAACTTTGCCACATCTTTAGGATTACCCTTTGCCCAATCACTGACTTTACTTACCCCAGCCAAAACAGTTTTTAAACCTGCTGGATTTTTCTGGGCAAAGGATTTAGCAGCCAAATAATAACCTCGATTGGGAGCTAGTCCAGTGGCATCGGTAAGAATACGTGCGCCCGTGGCTTTTTGAGCAGCAGCTAAATAAGGATCCCAAACCGCCCAAGCATCAACATTTCTCCCTTCAAAAGCAGCACGACCATCAGCAGGTGCGAGGAAGGTTGGCTTAATATCAGTGTATTTTAATCCGGCTTTTTCCAGTGCTTTGACTACTAAATAATTAACATTTGCTCCTTTCGCAAAAGCCACTTTTTTACCTTTGAGATCAGCTACATTTTTAATTGGTGAGTCCTTATGGACAATAATTGCTTCCGCTTTAGGTCCATAAGGGTCATAAGCAACATAAACTAGAGGAACTCCAGCCGCTTGAGCAAATACAGGGGGTGCTTCTCCTGTGTAGCCAAAATCAATACTTCCTGCATTTAAAGCTTCTAACATCGGCGGACCAGCAGGAAATTCAGTCCAAGTAACAGAAGCACCAGAGGCTTTTAAGGTTTTTTCTAATTCGCCTTTTGCTTTGAGTGCGTATAGGATAGTTGCTGCTTTTTGATAGCCAATACGAATTACTGTTTTGCTACTATTATTTTGAGCGATTGTATTTGCATTTGCCTTCTGAATTGTCCCAACATTGGGAGAAAAAACAGAAACAGCTAATGTTGAACCTAATCCAACTGTAAGTAGTAAAGAAAAAGTGCGAATGTTCGATTTTTTAAGAAACATAATCCCAACTTCAACTAATCGGAGTAAAGAGAATCTAGAAACAGATGGCGATCGGAAATCACTGCTACACAGGCAAAACTCACCTGAGTGGGTTCAAAGAGTCCGCGTAGGCGGACTTCGTTCTTATAGCCCCAGACTTCTAGTTTGAGGGCTATCTTTAGGTGAATTTATGATAAAACTACAGTATATCAATCAAGTTACCGTATTTTATTCTTAAATAATCACATAAAAGTGATTTGAATGCAAGAGGTCTATGGAAAAATATTAACCGTGCGTGTAGTCGTATACCCTTATTTGCCGTAAGATGCCAGAAAAATTAGATTTGAACAAAAGTTTTGTGGGCGAGGAAGTACAAATAGATCCTGCCAATCTTCAACAAGAAGAAGTTATCCAACTCCTGAAACAAGTAATTGAACCCACTCTAAAAAACGACATCATTAGTTTGGGAATGGTGCGAAATCTGCGGATAGTTGATCAATATATTTATTTGCGCTTGTATATAGGTTCTCGTCAGCAGCACTTAGAAGCAGAGATTAAAGCGGTATTATCATCATTAGCTTGGTGTAAAAAAACCTACATTCAAGTTTGTACAATTCCAGGGGTAAAAACGACATTAGCCATATCTAGCGGTAAAGGGGGTGTAGGTAAATCCACAACCGCAGTTAATTTAGCCGCAGCGTTGAAATTAACGGGAGCAAAAGTGGGTTTATTAGATGCTGATGTTTATGGTCCCAACGTTCCTCAGATGCTTGGATTAGGACAATCTGAAGTTACGGTTATTGATACTGCTAATGGGCAGAAATTTTTACCATTAGAAGCTCATGGTATCAAAGTCATGTCTGTAGGATTGTTAGCAGAACCGGATCATCCTTTAGCCTGGCGTGGACCTGTATTACATAAAATCATTACTCAATTTATACATGATGTTGAATGGGGAGAATTGGACTATCTGTTAATAGATTTGCCTCCCGGTACTGGTGATGCTCAAATTACGATTGTGCAAGAAAGCCCGATTTGTGGGGTGATATTGGTAACAACACCTCAACAGGTCGCTGTTGCTGATGTGCGTCGCAGTATCTATATGTTTCGCCAAGTGGGTGTTCCTGTTCTCGGTATTATCGAGAATATGAGCTATTTTATCGGCGTAAATGGGGAAGAAACTGCGATTTTTGGGAGTGGTGGCGGTGAAAAATTGTCAAATGAACTCCAAGCACCACTTTTAGGCAAAATTCCCCTTGATCCTCGTATCTGTAATGGTGGTGATACTGGACAACCTCTTACCCTTATTGACTCTAGCACAATTACAAGTCAAGTATTTATACACATTGCTGCGGCATTAGAGGCTACTTTTCTTGCTTTTTCTAGTTATTTATGATACGCTTAGTTTTAATCTACAGTATCTTGATGTAAATACCGTATTTTAAATCAACCAATGGGTGTTCACTATGGCAGATAAATTAGAAGGAAAAGTTGCTATTATTACCGGGGCTTCTTCGGGAATTGGGGAAGCTACGGCTATTTTACTCGCAGCAGCAGGGGCAAAAGTAGTAATTGCAGCCAGAAGGGGAGATAGGTTGCAGGCTGTAGCAAAACATATTACTGACAATGGTGGACAAGCATTATCCGTTATTACAGATATTACCGATGAAGCTCAAACTAGAAACCTAATCCAAAAAGCTAATGCAGAATTTGGGCGTGTAGATATTTTAGTAAACAATGCAGGTATATCATTTCCTGGCAGGATTGAAAATGCAGATCCGTCAAACTGGCGAAAAATGATTGATATTAATGTTTTAGCGTTAATGTACACAACTCACACTATATTACCTATTTTCAAAGCGCAAAAATCAGGACATATTGTGAATATTTCTTCTGTAGCAGGCCGCATTGCCCGTGCAGGAATGGCGGCTTACAATGTCACTAAATGGGGTGTAAATGCCTTTTCGGAAGCATTAAGACAGGAAGTATATCAAGATAATATCCGCGTTACTATCATCGAGCCTGGTTTAGTAGAAACAGAAATTGATCAGCATATTACCGATGTAGTAGCAAAGCAAGAAATTGCAGCCAGACGGAAAGCAATTACACCATTACAAAGTGAAGATATAGCAGCAGCAATAATTTATGCTGTTACCCAACCACAGCACGTTAATGTGAATGAAATCTTGATTCGTCCAACTCAACAAGAACGGTAATGACTATACCTGAAAATAGGTAATATTAATGTTAGAAGAAAATAGAACATCATTAAAGAAAAGCAACAAGATATTTGCTTTTTTGAGAATTTCACCTGCAATTAGATCACCCAATTTATCTGGTTTTCTCATTGGGGAAAGCGTGTCTTTTTTCGGCTCTTGGATGACACAAATTGCCTTAGTATGGCTGGTTTATCAATTGACAAATTCAGCCATGTTAGTTGGTATAGCTGGCTTTAGCAATCAAGCTATGGGTTTAGTTATTACACCATTGGTAGGAGTATTACTAGATAGATGGAATTTAAAGTATGTTTTATTAACTACTCAGATAGTATCTGTTTTTCTATCTTCATTACTAACTTTTTTAACTGTTAGTAATCAGATAAATTTTACAGATATTATAATCATTGGTATTCTTCAGGGCATAGTCAAAGCTTTTGATTTACCAGCACGTCAAGTAACTATCCCCAGATTGCTAGAAAACAGAAGTGATACTTATAGTGCAATGGCTGTGCATTCATTTTTAATTAATACAGCTAAATTTGTTAGTCCTATGATTGGGGGTTTGATAATTGCTAGAAATGGAGCAGGTTTATGTTTTTTAGTAGATGCTATTAGCTATTTGCCTTTTATATTAGCTATCTTCATCATGCGGATAAAACCAAATATCAATAATTTATCTACATCAAAATCTCCAAAAATTTGGCATAACTTAAAAGAAGGATTTATTTTTGTCTATAATTTTGTGCCTATTAAATCTATTTTAATATTGCAAATTATAGTTTGCTTTATGGCAATGACTTATGTAAATCTCATGCCAATATTTGCCAAAGAAGTCTTAAAAGGCAATGCAGAAACGATGGGTTTTTTGATGACTTCTACAGCTTTTGGTTCTATCTTTTCTGGGATTTATCTCATGCAGCGTAAACAAGTCATAGGACTAGAGAAGGTTATGGTAATTTCTACTCTAGTGCTGGGAGTATCATTAATATTATTTTCTCGTTCAACACAGCTAGAAATTTGTTTAGCATTAATCTTTATTGTGGGATTAACTAACACACTAACTCTAGCTTCAATTAGTAATTTTCTGCAAGTAATTTTAGTGGAAGAAGATAAAAGAGGACGAGTAACCAGTATATTTATGACTACTTTTTTGGGAATATTGCCTTTTGGTAATTTATTTTTCGGAGGATTAGCAAATTATATTGGTGTTGCTAATGCCTTATTATTTGGTGGTATTTGTTGTATTTTGGGAGCTTATTTTTTTGCTAGGCAAATATCAAATATTAGAAAAGTGGTAAACCCAATATATCAAAGAATGGGATTACTTTCTTAATGAGGCTAGCCATTAAGTAGGTGAACACAATAAAACCAAACTGTGTAAAGAAACGTAAAATCGCCCAAACCCTCTTCACTCTTTCCTCTTGCCTTTTGCCTTGCCATAACAGGTATTTTATTTGATATAACCTAAAGCCATAGCACCATAACCAATTAAACTACTACCTAAAACTAGCCAAGCAGCATTGATGCGGTAACGAGTAATCAAAACTGTGGAGGTGAGTGCGATCGCTATCCCCAGAATATCTACATAGGGTGGTTTTGCTATTTTTAAAGTAGCTATTCCCAGTTGCAAGGCAGCTACTACCATCAGTGCTACAGCGCTGGCATTCACAGCATCTAAAAATGATCTTGTCCAAGCAGAACTGCGTAAACGGGGAATAACCGGATTTAAGGCAGCAACGAAGAGAAAAGATGGTAGAAAAATACCAATGGTAGCTACTATCGCACCAGGTACACCAGCTAAGACATAGCCGATAAAGGTGGCAGTGGACAGCACTGGACCAGGGGTAAATTGACCAATAGCGATCGCATCTAGTAGCTGCTGTTGTGTTAACCAGGCATATTCTTGAACTAATCCCCCTTGCAAAAATGCAATTAACACATAGCCACCACCAAACAAAACACTACCAACTTTCAGAAAAAACCAACCTAATTGCCATAAAGGAACAGATGTACCTGCCACAGCACTAATTGTAGATGTTGTCTGTAAAGTTGCGCCTGTAGTTAAGACACCAATCAATAAGTTAGGTTTATTTCCCGGTGGTTTGTCTTGATTTCGAGGATGTAACCACATCATACCTAGTAATCCCCCAAACAATAGGGCAATTACTTCATTCACTTGGGAAATTAATACCAGTAATCCCACACCTATAGCAATAATCAGTAATTGACGGTTTTTCACCGCTTTTCTTGCTAAACCCCAAAGGGCATTGACAATAACCGCTAAAACAGCAGGTTTGATACCATAAAGTAAAGGTGCAATTTGGGGTAGACTACCATAATTAACATAAATCCAGGCAAATATCCCTGTTATTAAAACCGCAGGTAATATAAAACAAACACCTGAGACAATTAACCCTGGCCATCCTGCATAAATATATCCGACATGAATTGCCATTTCAGTGGAATTGGGACCAGGAATCAAATTGATTGCACCTAGTAAATCCAGAAAATGGTCTTGTGTCAACCACCGACGACGCTTCACTACTTCATCTTCAATCATGGCAATATGGGCAACTGGGCCACCAAAGCCAATAACACCCAGTTTAAAAAAGAGTGTAGCTATTTCACTCAACCGACTAAATAAGTTGTACGGCATAGCTTGCGTAATCTACGTTAAAAATGTAAAAGCCAACTTACGTTAACCTATACTTATTTTATATTTATTATTTAATAACCAGCAGTTTTATCTACCACATTGCGTAAAGACTTACCTTGACAATAGCGGTTGAAATTGTCAAGAAATAGGGCAAGTGTTCTCTCTTTAACTCTAGGAGAATTTCCAGAACAATGGGGGGTAATAAATACATTTGGTAATGTCCACAAAGGACTCTGTGCTGGTAATGGTTCTGTAAATACTGTATCTAAAGCCGCCCCAGCAATCCAGCCTTCCTGTAAAGCTGTAGCCAGTGCTGATTCATCAACAATTGCTCCCCGTGCAATATTAATTAAATAGGAATCAGTGCGGAATAATCCCAAGGTTTCTACATCAATCATTCCCTTTGTTTCTGCTGTTAAAGGAGTAGAAATCACCACAAAATCTGCTTCTGGAAGTAATTCTTTCCACTTGTTAGCACCGACTACTTTATCAAAATTTGGTAATGGTTCTGGATGACGACAACTACCAAAAATACGCATTCCAAATGCTTTAGCACGAACCGCAATTTCTTGACCAATTCCACCAGCACCGATAATTAATAAAGTTTTGTCGAATAATTCTTGAATTGGTAAACCTCTTTGCCAATTATGCTGATTTTGTAGTTTATATAAACTTGGTAATCGTTTAGAATAAGCCAGTAAATAAGTAATCACAAATTCAGCAATAGGAATACCATGAACCCCCGCACCATTAGTTAGAATTAAATCTCTTTCTAAATATTTTGGTGTCAAAATATGATTTACACCTGCATTTGGGGCATGATGCCAACGCAATAAAGGCGCAGCATCTAATACTCGATGTAAAGTATTTTGTTGGAGATAAAACCAACTAAAATAAATTTCTGCATCTGTGGCATCACCATCTATATTACCCTCACTATCTACACGCACTACAGTAGTATTTTCAGGTAAATGCGGCTCAATTTCATGAGCAATTTCTACTGGTAAAATCAGTTTCATAATTGATAAATTGGATGATTTTTGATGTTCTATTTCATCTTCTGCAACAATTTATATGTTGAGTCTTCTTTAGCTGTGGTTGTAACAGATTTTCCCCAACCGATATTTTTACGATAGCTGCCTAAAAGTTTAGCTTCTTCTAATAATTGTTCGTTAATTCCTGTTAATGGTTCTACTTCTGGGGCAACATACAGCGCATCAACCGGACAGTATAATTCACACATAAAACAGGTTTGACAATCACTTTGTCTAGCAATAGTCGGAGGTGCATCTGGTACTTTATCAAAAACATTTGTTGGGCAAACTTTAACGCAAAGATTACATTGAATGCACCGGGATTCACTAACTAATTCAATCATTTCCAAAACCACCAAAATTAATATGAATGTAGGTTGGGTTGAGGAACGAAACCCAACATTATCAAAACTTGTGTTGGGTTTCCTGGTGTCAACCCAACCTACTATTTACACAGTTACCAGTTCTTTTGTTTTTACTTCCTGGATAGGTGCAGCTTTTACCCAAACTTGATCTAAACCACCACTAATTAAATGATGTTGTTGGTTAGTATCCTGTTCTGGATAATCTAAATGTTTGTGCATTCCGCGTGTTTCTTTGCGTTCCAAGGCACTGCTATACATCCATCTGGCTGTGGCTACCATTCCCGCAGCTTCCCTTGTGCGGACAATATGACTATTATCTGCACTTTGACTATTGCGAATTTCATCCCAGAGAGAATGTAATCTTTGCAATGATTCCGTTAAAGTTTGTTCATTACGGAAGTAGTTTCGATTGTATGGGAAAACTTCCGCTTGAGTGGCTTTGATGATGTCTTCACTATGAATTAGTTTTTCACTACCAGAAATAAATCCTACACCACCTACGGCTTGAACTGGTCTTTGGTTAGCTTCTACACCTAAATTGTGGGAGTATTCAGCCGCAGACTGTCCTGCCCAATACCCTGAAGATAGCGCCCAAGCGGCGTTATGACTACCACCACCAGTAAAACCACCACAAATTAATTCTCTTGTGGCTGCGTCACCAGCAGCATAGAGTCCACGCACAGAAGTAGCACAAGTATAATCGGTAATTCTAATGCCACCTGTACCCCGAACTGTCCCCTCTAAACGCAAGGTGACAGGGAAACGTTGAGTAAAGGGATCAATACCAGCACGATCAAAAGGTAGGAAGAAATTGGGTTGAGATAAACGCATTGTCACCCGCATTTCTGATGATGCTTTGTCTATAATGGCGTAAACTGGCTGAGTTAGCAAAGTTTCGGCAATGACAGAACGCCCTTTTTGCGAACCAGCACCGGGGATAGGTGTACCATCTTCGTAGGTGAAAGTTGCCCAATTATAGAATAGGGTTTTAGTTACAGAAGAAAAAGCAGGTGCGATGCCATAGGCGTTGGAAAACTCCATTCCCGACATATCTGCACCCGCTTCGGCTGCCATGAGATATCCATCCCCTGTTAGCACATTGCAACCCAAGGCTTTACTCAAGAAAGCACAGCCTCCGGTAGCAATGATCACTGAATGCGATCGCACAATCCACTTTTTACCAGTCTGACGGTTAACTCCCGTCGCCCCAGCTACAGCACCTTCTGCATCTACCAATAGCTGCAAAGCCGGACTGTGATCTAAAATTTTCACCCCTACCCGTTTTATTTGTTGCCGCATCAAGCGCATATATTCTGGACCTTGCAGACTGCGCCGATAGGGTTTACCTTCTTCATCTGTAGGGAAAGGATAACCCCAATCAGCTAGTTGGTTGACGTTCGCATAAGTTTGATCTAGGACCCGTTGCATCCAATCACGGCTAGATAAAAATCCTCCTAAAGCCTCTCTAGAAGCCATTGCTGCTTCTCGACTGTCGGGTTCTGGTGGAACATACCACACACCGTTACCCGAAGCGGCTGCACAGCCACTTGTACCACAATAGCCTTTATCTACTAAAACCACTTTTGCACCACCATTAGCAGCACTCCACGCTGACCAAGTTCCAGCAGGTCCGCCCCCAATTACTAATACATCAGCTAATAAGGTTTGATCAACATCGCTATCTTGCGAAAATAATTGTTTTTGAGTCATGGAAATTCCTCTTTTTTGTAACATTAATTAACGGAAGGAAACCCAACAAAATTCTGAAAATGTTGAGTTGCTGTCGCTTAACCCAACCTACGCAATAACTTAAACTCCTGGTGTACTGCCACCATCAATTTGAATTTCTGCACCAGTAATAGAAGCAGCTAAATCAGAAACTAAAAATAAAGCTAAAGCTGCGATTTCTTCAGGGTTGACGATTTTTCCTAAAGGAATTGATTTCACTGCTTGGGCTTTATATTCATCCACAGTAATACCCAAACTATCGGCATTTTGGACAGCTAAAGTTTTCGCTCGTTCTGTGTCTGTTAATCCTGGAGAAATGGCATTAATTCTAATATTATCTAGGGCTAATTCTTTAGAAATGCCTCGTGTAAAGTTCAACAATGCAGCATTTGTAGTTCCTCCTGGTAAGAAATTAGGACGGGGTGTCCTTCCAGCACCACCAATAATATTAATAATGCGTCCATCACCCTGTTTTTTTAAATGAGGTATAACTGCTCTCACAAAGCGAATATAACCCAAAAGTTTTAAACTCCAAGCGTCTAGAAATGCTTGATCACTCAATTCTAAAAATGACCCAGCACGGGCTGAACCAGCATTATTAATTAAGATGTCAATTTTACCGAATTTTGCAATTGTTGTAGAGATAACTTTCTCAACATCTTCTGCTGTAGTTAAATCAGCACTAACACCAATAACTTTAGCATTTGCATTATCTAAAGATTGAATATCAATTACTGCTTGCTCAAGTTTTTCTTGATTGCGAGCCGCAATAACTACATTTACACCTTCACTATACAAAGCTTTGGCGGTAGCTAACCCAATTCCTGCACTACCACCTGTAACAATTGCTGTTTTACCTGATAGATTTAGTTCTAAACTCATAGAAATTGTACCTGATAAATTTACCCAGAGGATTCAAAAACACAAATAGATATTTTGTGGTAATTAACGTCTCTACAAAGAACTTTGTCTCGCTGCAAACTTTTCTAATAGAAATTGCTTGAGATGTGGCTGTTCTAAATTAATTCCTAATTCATTAGCTTTTTGAGCAATTTGTTCATAAGTTAAACCCGCTTGAATTGCTTCTGCAATTAAGGCTATTCCTCCCGCTCTCGCACCACCAGCACAGTGAATTAAAATTGGTTTAGGCAAATTTTCAATTTCTTGAATCGCCTCTTTTGTTAATTCTTGATTTGGTTCTTGAGGATTTAAGGGAATGTTTGTATATTCTAATCCTACAATTTGTGCTTCTTGCTTTTCATCATGGAAAAAGCCATTTTCATCAGGAGAACGTAAATTCAAAACTGATTTAAAACCGTCAATTGCTAATTGTTTTAATTCCTCGGATGAAATTTGTCCAGCAATACTCAAATTTTCGCTAACCTTTTTTAAGTCACTCATTTTAATTCCTCTTGGTGTGAAACAAAATTAATACATAGATGCTAAAACCTTACCTGCTGCGGCTCGTAATGCGGTTGCAGCACCAGCACTCATATCTCGTGGCGCACAAATCCTATTTCTCACATAAGCTAGTGTAATAGCCCCTGTAGCTGCGATAATGGGGTCTATACTTTCTTTACCTCCAGTTCTTCCTCCTGGTAATAGTTTGTTATTGCCATTAAGGAGATAATCAGCTAATAATCGTAGGTGAAAATCAACAGAGTCCTTAATTATTGAGATATCACCTAAAGATTGAACTCCTGAATTTTTAAGAATATCGCTAATAGCAACTTCTCGATTATCACTTAATCGTTCTGCTGCTTCGGCACGATATTCAATAAATTCAGCATCAGCTAAATCTAAAGGTAAAGGACTACCAATAGGTTCTACGCCAAATCTCCGCCGTAAAAGTAAATTATTCGTAATATTGTCTGATTTAACTCTGTTGTAAGCAGGACGTTTTTTAAGTGCTGCAAACCAAACATTAATGAGAGGAAAACGAGGATTTCTTTTGATGTGATATCCTCTATATACTGGTAAATTAGCCGCCAATCTATCTAAATGGGGACTATACATAATATCTACCAGGCTAAATGTTGATAAAAAATAGGGTTTTGGATATCTTCCTAAAGTTTTTTCAATTTCATCTAATTTAGCTTCAAATTCTGCCTGTAAATTTGCTAATTCTTTGGCATCTTCTGGAGGTTGTCTCAAGAATTTATAGGCAATATCCCGAAAACCGTTAGTTTCTGCATCTTCAACCCATTGTCTAGCCAGAGCATTTTCTTCTGGATTTTCAGGTAACAGTGTTTCGCCAAAGTGTTCTTCCAATTCTAAAAGAATATCTTTTGATTCATAAACGAATTTGCCCTCAATATTTGCTGCGGGGACAAGGGCTGTTGGCACTAAATCTGTGTACCATTTCGGTTTATTACTCAGATCAATAAATTCTGTTTCAAAGGGAATTTGTTTTTCTTCTAAGGCAAACCAAACTCGTTCACAGAAAGGACACCAAGAGTTACTATCTCTATATAACAATACTGGCGGTTTTTTCTCCGGGGAAAGTTTATGTAAACTGCTAGGAATAGGAGCAGTAGAAGGTGCTTGTCCTGGTCTTTTAACTCGACGGGCGGGGGTATTTTGTCGAGCTTTTTCTAATAATTGATCCCAACTGGATATGGTAGTGCTTGCAATAGACATTTCTTACCTCGCCTTATTTGGAACGCCAGAAAATACAAATAGTTTTTCTTCTTTGGGTGTAGGTAGATTTTCACCTAAATAACGATGAATCCCTACTCCCATATCTCCTGTTGCTGTGAGTTTAAAGTTAACTTCCTCAAATCCAAAATTACGGAAGTATTTACGCACGGTTTCTGAGTAAGCAATACCGTTAGAATGTCCACGAGTCCAGAGAACAAAAGCACCTTTTTTACTCAGAAAGCTCAAATTCCCTAATAAACGATTGAGTTCATTTTCATCAGCTAAATTGCCAAAAATCCCACAAACAATCACAATATCTGCTGGTACTGCTCCTACATAATTATCAGCAGCAGTTGCATCACCATTGATAAACTCAATTTGTTTTGTTAGACCCAATGATTCTATAGTTGCACGTCCACGTTCAACTAACTCAGGATTGATTTCTACTAATCTTGCATATACATCTTTAGTACGGGGATGATTTGCTAAAGTTCCTAATAAATCTCGCCCATCACCAGCGCAAGCACTAACTACCCGAATAGCCCCTGTTGAGGAGTTATCTAAACTATAGGAAATATATTCCCGCACGATTTCTAGACGCTGCTGTAATTTTGGTTCGCTATTGTAAAGATCGTGCCATTCTAACCAATCTTTTGGCATAAAAGAAGATTCCCGATTGCTAAAAATTCAGATTTTCAACAGTGTATATCATCACTATAACATAAAACTACGGTAAGCTTATTGAAAAACCGTAGATTAAATATAAGCACAGACTACCATGTCAATTTGGAAAAGATCAAGTAGTTAGATAATTATTTATCTAGTAATGCAAAAGATGATTAAGTTGCTTTAATTGACTAACTTGCAATAAATCTACATTTCCACCACTAATAATTACGCCAATTCTCGCGCCCGGCGCTTTAAATACACCTTCTAATAATGCTGTTGCGGCTATAACTCCGGTAGGTTCAACAACGATTTTTAAGCGTTCCCAAATCAAAAACATGGTGCGAATTATGCCTGCATCCGATACTGTCACCATATCATCTACGTATCGCAAGACTAGGGGAAAGGTGATTTTACCCAAACTGGGAGTTCGGACACCATCAGCAATGGTATGGGGATTATGGACAGTTTGCAGGGTTTTGGTGTAAAAAGAGCGAGTAGCATCATCGGCTAATTCCGGTTCTACACCGATTATTTTACAATTAGGTGAAACTGCTTTTGTCGCAACTGCACAACCAGAAATTAATCCACCTCCACCACAACATACTAATAAGTAATCTAGTTGTCCTACTTTTTGAATTAGTTCTAATGCAGTTGTACCTTGTCCAGCAATTACATGAGGATGATCATAAGGTGGAATTAAAGTTAATTCGCGTTGTACTGCGAGACTTTTGGTTAATTTTTCCCGGTTAGTTGTGTGAGGGTTATACAAAATGACTTCTGCACCATAACCGCGAGTTGCAGTTTGTTTGACTATTGGTGCATTATCAGGCATAACTACAATGGTGGGAATATTGAGTAATTTCCCAGCAAGAGCGATCGCCTGTCCATGATTTCCTGAAGAATAGGTAATTACCCCTTTGATTTTCTGCTTGGCTGATAATTGGACTAAGGCATTATAAGCACCACGAAACTTAAATGCTCCTGTCCGTTGAAAGTTTTCGCATTTAAAAAATACTTGGCTTTGAGTCAGTTCATTGACGGTATTAGAAGTAATTACTGGTGTTTGATGAGCAATACCTAAAAGCCTTTTTTGCGCCGCTTCTACATCAGTAATAGTAACAGAATCAGATAATAACATTGTTTTTTCTAAGAGGATGTTTGAAAAGCTTTGGCAACTAAAAGTCGCGGCTACACAGACAAAACCCATCTATTCCTGCGGAACGCTACGCGAACATGGGTTTCAAACTCTTAATTTTTCCTTAGTCCACGCAGGTGGAATTTGTTTGTGTAGTAGCGATTTATAATCGCCGGAAACTTTTAAAACACCCTCTTTATATTTTTTTACAAAACCTGGTTAAGGTGCTGGATTAGGATAACGAGTATGAATTGCATCTATTTCTGCGAAAATCTCTTGATCTAAAACCACATTGACACTATCTATATTTTCTTGTAATTGTGCCAAGGTTGTTGCGCCAATAATAGTGCTTTTAACAAACCAGCGACTTTTGACAAAGGCGATCGCTAATTGAGCAGGTGAGAGATTATACTTCTTAGCAATCTCCACATAAGCCTTAACTGCTTCTTGGACATTAGGTTTCAAATACCGTTGTCCAAAACCTGGAAATAGAGTTATTCTCGTATTTTCTAACTGTTGATTTTCTATGTATTTACCAGTTAAAAACCCAAACCCAAGAGGACTATAAGCCAATAAACCCACATCTGTATAACGATAAACTTCAGCTAAACCTGATTCAAAATTACGGTTAAGTAAATTGTAAGCATTTTGAGTAGTGACAACTTTAGGTAATCCCAAATCATTAGCAATGCGAACAAACTCGCTCACCCCCCAAGGCGTTTCATTACTTAAACCCAAATAGCGAATCTTTCCAGCTTTAATCACATCAGCAAAAGCCTGTAACTGTTCCGCAATAGACACAGTTTCCCTTTCTAATTCTGGATTATAACTTGTCTGTCCAAATGTAGGAACATAACGATCAGGCCAATGAATTTGATACAAATCTACATAATCAGTTTGTAATCGCTGCAAACTATCATGTACTGCCTGTGTAATATTATCACGGTCAACTTTATTATTTCCACCCCTCAACCAGGAAAAAGGACGACCAGGACCTGCAATTTTAGTCGCAACTATCAGCTTATCCCGTTGCTGTTTCTTCAACCATTCCCCAATATAAGCCTCAGTTTTTCCCTGGGTTTCACCGCGAGGGGGGACGGGATACATTTCCGCCGCATCTAGGAAATTAATCCCTTGCGCTACAGCATAGTCAAGTTGCTTATGCGCTTCTTCAATACTATTTTGATGTCCATAGGTCATAGTTCCCAAGCAAATCTCGGAAACTTTGAGGTCGCTTGCACCAAGTTGGTTGTATTTCATAATGTTTAAATGATTCTCCTCATTTCGCTACAAAAACTAAAAATATGACTATTGCCTTAAACTACACCAAATCTATTGATTTATCGGAGTTAATACTTGAAAAAGCATACTATCATACAAATTTTAGATATACAACCCTTTGTAGCAATTAATTTAAAATTATAAAAAATGTATCCACCAATACTCAAATTATAGATTCTTTGTGAGATGCTGCTATTCATCAAAGATTAACTGCAGTAAACTGACCGATATGCCGTATTTTATGAGATCAGGTAATCTAGTCGTTACTATAATCTTTAATACGCCTTATGTGAGTTGGCGGCTAGAACAATGCAATCTCCTTCGTAAGACTAGGACTTGTCGGTAAGGTGAAGTCTGAAACCCTTAAAATAACCGGGGCATTTTTAACTCACATAAGGCGTTTAATGTCATTACGAATAAAAAACTAGTCTAAATAGACCTGTGACAAAAAAATTCTCTCTGAGAATTTCCCTTCTTTTCCTTGTGCTGCGAACTCCTAGCCCGGATTTCGTGATCAATCAAATTCTTTGTGTGTGTGGGGTTATCAATCAAAATGAAAAAAACTACTTGGAATTTATTGCTTACTTTGCCAATGTCTGTATTTCTGTTAGTCCTAGCAGCTAGTACAAAAACTCTTGCCAATGAAATAGGAGGAGAAAATGAGACAACCGGTAAAGAAACTTTATCACCCGTCAGCATCAATAGTCCTAACTCTGACAACCTTAATCAAATAATTGCCCAAAAACAATCTTCCGCTTCATCAGATCAGTCACAAGTTACATCTGTATCCCAGCTTTCAGATGTCCAACCAAGTGACTGGGCGTATGAGGCATTAAAATCCCTCATAGAACGTTATGATTGTTTAGTGGGTTCTGATACCAAATATCGTGGTAATCGGGCTTTGACTCGCTATGAATTTGCCGCAGGATTAAATGCTTGCTTAGACCAAGTAAATAAACTTATTGCCTCATCTACATCTGATTTGGCTCTAAAAACAGATTTGGAAACCATACAGCGACTAAATGAAGAATTTAATGCCGAACTTACTGTATTACGCGGAAGATTAGACACAATAGAAGCACGAACTACAGAATTAGAAGCTAATCGATTTTCAACAACAACTAAGCTACAAGGTGAAATTCAGTTTGTTGTTGGTGGAGTCTTAGCCGGAAATAACGTCGTTACCAAACAACCTGCACCTAAAACCATTACACTATCAGAGCGGGTACGCCTAGTATTAAACAGCAGTTTTACAGGTCAAGATCAACTACGGTTAACACTTGTAGGTGGAAATATTAACTCATTAGGTGGAGTTCCTAATCCTAGAGGAACTGGAACTGGACTTAGCACAAATAATCCCACTGGAGGAATTTTCGGCACATTTGACGGTAGAACTGCCGATAATGCCAGTCCAGCTTTTGGTGCAAATCAGATTTATGTTAGTGGAATTCGTTATCGTTTTCCCGTTGGTAAAAAGACCCAATTCAACATTTTTGCCCAATCTGACGGAGCTAATGAAATCGGTTTAAGTGGTCCAACAAACCCATTTGAAGGGTCAGCTGCTAATGGGATTTCTCGATTTTCTCGGCGGAATATGGTCTATAACTATGGGGATGTCGGTCCGGGAATTGCTATTCTTCATAATCTGAGTGACCAGTGGCAATTAGGGGCATCCTACAGTGCGCCTAATGGTGATAATCCTGCGCCCAATAATGGCTTATTTACAGGTAGATATGTAGCATTTGGACAAGTAACTTACTTTAGCCCCAAAAAGAATTTCCGGGTAGGTTTGAGTTATGCTAACACCTACAGTCCAGCAGGTACTTTAGGTCAAGGTGGAACAAACTTTGGTCCGGCTGCGGGAAGTAACCTAGCAAACAGCACTATTTCCACTAACCCAGCCAACGCAGCCAACGGCATTGTTGATAAAGGCACAGTGGGAAATCTGTATGGACTTGGTGCATTGTATAAAATAAGTCCCAGACTGGCAATCAATAGTTTTGTAGGTTATTCAGCCCATCGTTATTTGGGACAAGGAGATGGTCAAGTCTGGAACTGGGGAACAGGATTAACATTTCCTGATTTAGGAAAAAAAGGTAGCTTAGGGGCTATTTTTGTGGGTCAAGCACCAACATTAACTTATCTGAGTAAAAATGTAGATTTAGGAGCAGGTAAGGGTAAAGCCGACAAAGATACTTCTCTGCATATTGAAGGATGGTATCAATATAAACTTACAGACAATATTGAAGTTACACCTGGATTTATTTGGGTAACTGCACCCAACTCAGATGCCTCAAATCCCGCTAGTCTAGTTGGTTGGCTGCGTACCACCTTCAGATTTTAACTCGTCTGATAGCGTAGCGTGGCGCAAGCCATATCATGATTTACAGGATTTAAGGATTTACACGATTTTGTATTCAAATAAATTCCTTAATCCTGTCAATAAATGACAACAAAAATCACGAACTACAAATTACGAATTATTATCAACAATTCCTTGAACGTAACAATCGCCCAAATTTATTAGTGTGGTAAATCTAAAATCCAAAATCCAAAATCTAAAATCTAAAATCGAATGACTAACTCAACTGAATTACTTAATCATCGTTATGGTCATAGTAACTTCAATCCAGATATTCCCTGGAGTGACACCTTAGCAACTCTGTTATCCCATCGTTCAATTCGTGCTTATTTACCTGATGCTCTACCCCCAGGAACTTTAGAAATTTTAATTGCTGCTGCTCAATCTGCTTCTACTTCTTCCAATCTCCAAACTTGGAGTGTAATAGCAGTTGAAGATGCAAATCGCAAAGAAGAATTATCAAAACTGGCTAATAATCAAGCACATATTCATCAAAGTCCTTTATTTTTAGTTTGGTTAGCCGATTTAGCAAGACCAGTATACATCGCCGAAAATCGCGGACTCCCCCATGAAGGTTTAGATTATTTAGAAATGTTTCTGGTTGCAGCTATAGATGCCGCCTTAGCAGCGCAAAATGCAGTAATAGCAGCAGAATCTCTTGGGTTGGGAACTGTGTATATCGGTGCATTACGAAATAAACCAGAAGAAGTAGCCCAAATATTGAATTTACCTCCTCATGTAGTGGCTGTTTTTGGTTTATGTGTCGGTTATGCTGATCCTGTTGTTAAGGTAGCAATTAAACCACGTTTACCACAATCAGTGGTGTTACATCGAGAAACATATAACCTTGCAGAACAAGAGCAAGGAATATCAGAATATAACCAAATCATGGCAAATTTTTACAATTCACAACACATGAATATTCCTGGTGATTGGTCGGAGCATTCTAGCAAAAGGGTAGCATCGGCTGAATCTTTATCTGGTCGGCATAGATTAAAGGAAATTTTGAATAATTTGGGGTTTAAATTACAATAATTAACTTTTGTAACAAGAATACAAATCACAAGAATTTGTTAATAAATAGTCAAAAATGAATTTTTCTTATTTCTTGATGTCAGCAATTAATAAATTAATTGCTGGATTTTTTATGCAATAAATCCTCATAAATAAGTGGGGATTTTTTTATGGGGATTTTTTATAAATTTCTTTTCAAAGAGACTTGCAATTTTTATCGAGTTATGCCAAACTAAATTAAAGCTACGGTATTCCTACCGATTTACAGTGGATTATACCTGGGAGACACAGATTGGCACAACAAGCATATTGGTATTAATACCAGATGCTTGTTTACTAAGGCTTTTTGTCCAAAGAGATTCAAGTCAATAAAATTTAGTAATTTCTGTCAGCCTGAAAATTTCCCCAAGCCGAAAAATAAATATAAAAATAAATATATTAATTTTCTCGGAAGTTCGGCTTACAAAAATTCTCCACAAGCATTGTCTATTTTTATTTGACAGATTTACTCCAAATAAACAATCAAACATCCACAATTAAGAGGTTTTGATCATGACTAATAAACTAAAAGGAATGCAATTAAATCTTGAAGGACTCAGAAAGTCTTTTGGAAATAAAACTGTTTTACAAGGAATTGATTTAGAAATTCAGCCCGGGGAATTTGTGGCTATTGTTGGTCGCAGTGGCTGTGGTAAAAGTACCATGTTGCGTCTAATAGCTGGACTAGATGCTCCCAGTGGCGGCGATGTTTTGTTAAATGGTAAATATTCTGATAAACCCATTAATCCTGCTATCCGCATGATGTTCCAAGATGCTCGTTTGTTACCTTGGCAACGAGTATTGGCAAATGTAGAATTAGGTTTAATAGGTGCTAATTCCAAAGTCTATGCTAAACAAACAGCTTTACAAGTGTTGCGTGAAGTAGGATTAGAAGACCGCGCTCAAGAATGGCCTTCTGTACTTTCCGGTGGACAAAGACAACGGGTAGCTTTAGCCAGAGCCTTGGCCAGTAAACCATCTTTATTGCTACTAGATGAACCATTGGGGGCGTTAGATGCCCTAACTAGAATTGAAATGCAACAATTATTAGAACGTTTGTGGCAAGAACAAGGATTTACAGCATTGTTAATTACCCATGATGTAGAAGAAGCAGTGGTATTAGCAGACCGAGTAATTTTAATTGAAAATGGTCAAATTAGTATGAATGTGAAAATTGATCTTCCCCGTCCACGGGCTAGAGGAGACGCAAAGTTTGCGAAGACTGTAGAGAGAATTTTAGATAGAGTCATGGGTAAACAAGAATCATCACAAACAGAATTGGTATCTGGAGCTTCATCTTCTTATTTATTGAGTTCTGTATCCGCCTAAATGCCATTACTAGAAACTATTTGGAGCAAAAATTATGACTATCGCCATAGAAAGTCTACAAAAAGTCAAATTCGCACAGATAGGCGTTCAATTAGTCAACCTGTGGTGTTGTCTAGGCTATCCTTAGATTTAGATCAACACCGCAGTTCATACCCAGAAATTTTCCAGATACTTCTGAGCTTATATAGAGTTAGTAGGTGAGATTGGTGAAAATAGAGAAAGCCAACTTTTCTCAACTTCTCTTTCCTAATCTTAGGGTTTAAATAATCTTGGTATTTGACTGATAACTGATATTCTCTACATGGCTTACCAAGCATTACTGTCAGTTATCTTTAGGTTTCTTCATGCCTTGTTGAGGTAGATTATTTTTTCTACCTCACTTTCTTAAATATTTAACAAAACTAAAAAATGTTCATAAAAAAGGGGGACTCAACCATGCTGAATTGGGAAAATAAATTTCAATCCTGGAAAAACAAACACATTACTCGTCGCTCTGTTTTATCCACCTTTGGCTATACCTGTGTCTTATCTGCTGCATTATTCACTTGGAACACACCCCAAAATAGCACTCAACAACAAGCAATTTCATCTACTGGTAGTACAACTAACACAAATAGTAAACTAATTGCCAATAATAACAAGAAAGTAGTCCGAATAGTTCGTTCTAAACAGCTTACAGCCTTAGCGGTTTTAGAAAAAAAAGGCATTTTAGAAAAACGATTAGGAGCTTTAGGCTATAAAGTTGAATGGCCTGAATTTGCTGCTGGTCCCCAACAGTTAGAAGCTTTAAATGCAGGTGGACTTGATATTGCGTCTACAGCCGAATCACCTCCAGTTTTTTCTCAAGCAGCCGGAGTTCCTCTAGTATATTTAGCAGCTAACTCCTCTGATGGTAGAGCAATTTCACTTCTAGTTCCTCCCAATTCACCTGCTAAACGTTTCAAGGATTTGAAAGGTAAAAAAATTGCCTTCCAAAAAGCATCTATTGGACATTACCTCACAGTGAGAGCCGCAGAAAAAGAAGGCTTAAAACTCAGTGATGTAACTTCAGTTTTCTTAGCACCTCCAGATGCTAATGCTGCCTTTAGCCAAGGTAAAGTAGATGCTTGGTTTATTTGGGAGCCGTTTGTAACTAGAAATGTACAAAATAAAGTGGGTCGCGTTTTATTAGATGGTGGTAATGGTTTAAGAGATACTAACAACTTTTATTCTACCAACCGCAAATTTTATCAAGAAAATCCTCAAGTCATTAAAATTTTTCTCGAGGAATTACAAAAAGCACAAGTCTGGTCTAAAAACAATCCTAAACAAATTGCTCAGTTACTAACTGGTGCGACTCAGCTTGATGCACCAACTTTAGAAAAAATGCACAACAAATATGATTTTGCATTAGTGCCAATTAACGAAAAAGTTATCAAGAAACAACAAGAAGTTGCAGATAAATGGTATAGCTTAGGACTTATACCTAAAAAAGTAAATGTTAGAGATGGGTTTTTAAGTCCTCAACAGTATGCGGAAATTACTCCGAAGGAAGTGCTTGCTAAAAAATAGCAATTCGTAGTTGTTTTATTCTTTTTCTATCAAAAATAATGGAAAAGAATAAAACTAAAATTGATTTTTACATAATTACATAACTTGAATCAATTTGATTTCTCATCATGCCGACACTTACTTTAACTAATTTCCAAATTACTCCTCTTGATGCTCCATTAGGCGCAGTTATTACTGGACTAGATGGTAGTCAAAAAATTCTCCCTGAAATTATTTTACAATTAAAACAAGCACTTAGAGATTATCATATTCTCATCTTCAAAAATCAACATCTTAATGATGAGCAATTTTTGAAATTTAGTTTTAATTTTGGTTCATTATTTGTTCCGCCAGATAATGTTCCAGTTCTCGCTTCTCAACCAGGAGTAACGCCAGTTATAATTCCCGTTTCTAATGTTGATGGTGGCTACACAGGTACGGGGGAATTATCTTTTCATTCTGATCATAAGTGGACACCCTATCCTTCCAGTGGTTCTCTACTTTATGCTTTGGAAGTTCCATCTGAAGGTGGAGATACTTCTTGGTTAAATCTCAATTTAGCTTATGAAACTTTAGATGAATCAACCAAAGAACGAATTGCAGATTTGCAGTTGATTACTTATAATCCATTTTTAAATAAACCAGGAGAACCTCGCAGAAAATATCGTGAGGATAAGACTATTCCTCTCATTAGTCCTGTATTTCCTCATCCATTGGTGAGAACACATCCAGAAAGTGGCAAGAAGATTTTATATTTAGACTATGCCACAGAGGTTGAAGTTGTGGGTTTAGAACCCCAAGAGGGTAAAGAATTAATTGAACTGTTGAGAAATCATCTTCATCAACCTCAATTTTATTATCAACATAAATGGTCTGTGGGCGATATTGTTTATTGGGATAATCAATCTACATTGCATTATCGTCAAGCGTTTGATCCTAATCAACGTCGAGTTTTAAAACGGATTAGTTTAGCGGGTAGTCGCCCATTTTAAGCATTGAGCTATCAGTAGTCAGTAAGAAATAAGAAATAAGAAAACCATTTCAAATTGGAAAAATTTAGTGAGGAGACAAAATTATGAAATTTAACCTACCACGACGCACAGTTTTACAAAAATTTGTTCAATACTCAGTATCAGCATTAGCTTTAGTTACTCTTTCTGTACCAATTTCTAGTCAAATAGTTGAAGCCCAAAATGCAACTAATAAAACAGGTATTAAAACCAAAGTAGTGCGACTTGCTTATCAAACTTCTGGAGATATTGTCAAGATTAAAGGAGTAGTAGATAAGCGTCTTGAGCCTTTAGGTATAAAAGTAGAATGGTCTCCATTTCCTGCTGGACCACAACTAATGGAAGCCATGAATGCTAATAGAGTTGATATTGGTTCAGTTGGAGAAACTCCACCAATTTTTGCTCAAGCTGCTGGTGCTCAATTAGCTTATATTGCTGGACGCAAACCTAGTAGTGGAGAAGGTAGTGCTATTGTTGTTCAGCCAGATTCTCCGATTAAGACAGTTAAGGATCTTAAAGGTAAAAAAGTTGTTTTTCAAAAAGGATCAGCATCACATTATTTACTACTCAGAGCATTAGGTGAAGTTGGTTTAAAATTTAGTGATATTCAAGCAGTAAGTCTCACTCCAGCAGAAGCTCGTGATGCTTTCATTCAAAAGAAAATTGATGCTTGGGTTGCTTGGGACCCTTTTATTGCTGTAGTCCAAAAAACTGCTAATGCTCGCGTTTTAAGAAATGCTTCCAGAATTGCCACTCAAGGCGGATTTTATATGGCTAGACGGAGTTTTGCCGTAGAAAATCCAGAAGTTGTCCGCATAGTTTTAGAAGAGGTAGATAAATTAGGAGAATGGGCAGAATCTAATCCTGATGAAGTTGTAAAAATTCTTGCACCTGAACTAAAACTTGATCCTGCACTTTTATCTGTGGTAGTACGTAGACGGACATTCCGTATCCGCCCAATTAACTCATCTCTTGTTGCTGAACAACAACGCATTGCAGATTTGTTTTATAAGGAAGGAGTTATTCCTAAACAAGTTGCCATTAAAGAGTCGGTTTTAAGTTCTCAACAGTATGCAGCTATTACACCCCAAAGAATTAGTAAGAAATAGCCTGTAGTTATTCTGATTCTTACCTCGGCGGCTAAACCCCGCCCTTAATCATCCTGATCACCAGTTAATCATTATGAAACTTTCTTCTCCTGGTTTTTCATCTCCCGATTTTTCATCAAAGTATACAATGAGAAAAAATAAGTTCCATTTGAAGTTTATCAAAAATCCCTATTTTCAATCATTCATACCTTGGGTTGTACCCATAACAATAATTATATTCTGGCAATTCTTGTCTTCTATTGGGGTTATTCCCACCAGAATATTACCAGCACCTTTGTCAGTTGTGAGTGCTGCTATTAAATTAACTCAGACAGGTGAACTTTTCAGAAATATTGGTATTAGTGCCATAAGGGCAATATCTGGGTTTTTAGTTGGAGGAAGTATTGGATTTACTTTAGGTTTACTTAATGGTGTTTCTCCGATTGCGGAAAAGTTACTAGATACATCACTGCAAATGCTGCGGAATATTCCTAACTTAGCATTAATTCCATTGGTAATTTTATGGTTTGGCATTGGTGATGAGGCGAGATTATTCCTGGTATCTTTAGGTGTAATGTTTCCTATTTATTTAAATACTTTTCATGGGATTCGCAGTGTTGATCACGGATTGATTGAAATGGGTAAAATTTACGGTTTAAATACTTGGGGTTTATTTTGGCGAATTATTCTCCCAGGGGCAATGTCTTCAATTTTAGTTGGTGTGCGGTTCTCTTTAGGGATTATGTGGTTAACACTGATTGTCGCAGAAACAATTGCTGCGGATTCTGGGATTGGTTATATGGCAACAAATGCTAGAGAATTTATGCAGACTGATGTTGTAGTTTTAAGTATTTTAATATATGCCTTGTTCGGCAAGCTGGCTGATATAGTTGCTAAAACTTTAGAAAACTACTGGTTGCAATGGAATCCCAGTTATTTGAAGGGATAATCTACTTATACTCCATAGGTTTACAGTATTTTTTTTGTAAATATCTTGCTTTTCTTGATTCATTTGTGTAATACTCTTAAGCATTACTCAAATAACACGGTAAACTGATAAATTTAACGTAGTTTTTGATTTAAAAATTTTACACTTAAGTATCATGCAAGTTCTTTGGTTTATTCCTACACATGGCGATGGACGTTATTTAGGAACTGCTACAGGTGGTCGTTCAGTTAACTTTGATTATTGGCGACAAATTGCCCAAGCGGTTGATCAATTAGGGTTTACAGGGGCTTTATTACCCACAGGTCGTTCTTGTGAAGATGCCTGGATTTTAGCTTCAACTTTGGTAACGCACACTAAAAAAATGCGGTTTTTAGTAGCAATCCGTCCGGGGTTAATGTCGCCAGGAGTAGCAGCAAGAATGGCAGCAACTTTTGATAGAATTTCTGGCGGACGATTATTAATTAATGTCGTAACTGGTGGTGATCCTGTTGAATTGGCTGGTGATGGGTTGCATCTTAGTCATGACGATCGCTATCAATTAACCGATGAATTTTTAACAGTTTGGCGAGAAATTGCTGGAGGTGAAATTTCTAACTTTGAAGGTGATTATCTCAATATTAAAGAGGGGAAAATTCTATTTCCTAATATCCAGAAACCTCATCCTCCTTTGTGGTTTGGTGGTTCCTCTCCGATTGCTCAAGTAATTGCTGCCAAGCACGTTGATGTTTATTTAACTTGGGGTGAACCACCTCAACAAGTAGCAGAAAAAATTGCTTCTGTGAGACGTTTGGCTGCAGCACAAGGAAGAACATTAAGCTTTGGTATTCGTCTTCATGTGATTGTCAGAGAAACTGAGAGTCAAGCTTGGGATGCGGCTAATGATTTGATTCGTTATGTAGATGATGAGGCTATTAAAAAATCCCAACAAGCTTATGCCAGAATGGATTCAGTTGGACAAAACCGCATGAAGGAATTACATAATGGCAGTCGGGAAGCATTAGAAATTAGCCCTAATTTATGGGCAGGAATTGGTTTAGTTCGGGGTGGTGCGGGAACTGCATTAGTAGGTGATCCCGATACTGTTGCTAAAAGAATGCAGGAATATGCGCACATAGGAATTGATACTTTTATTTTCTCTGGTTATCCCCATTTAGAGGAAGCTTATCGGGTAGCAGAATTGCTTTTTCCTCGTTTACCTTTGGATAATTTACCAACAGTAGAACCACAATTATTAAGTCCTTTTGGTGAGATTGTTGCTAACCGGGAATTTCCTCAACAGCTTCAAGAACAACCTAGAGAAACAACAGTAGCCACCGTAGATTAGTTGAAAATTAATTAAATCAAGAGGTTTTTGTCAGATGACTTATATTTTAGCGATCGCTGGTAGTCCTTCTCATCCTTCTAGAACCTATGGAATTTTAGAATATGCAACTCAAATTCTTTCCCAACAAGGACTAGAAACAGATATTATTTCTGTCCGGGATTTACCTGCTGAGGATCTAGTTTATGGACGTTATAACAGTCCAGCCTTAGAAAAACCAAAAGCATTACTGGAACAAGCAAGTGGTATAATTATTGCCACCCCAATTTATAAAGCTGCCTACACAGGGTTACTCAAATCTTTTTTAGATTTATTACCACAAAAAGCTTTAACAGGTAAGGTTTTATTACCTTTAGCTACTGGTGGTACAATCGCTCACTTATTATCAATAGAATATGCCTTAAAACCAGTTTTAGGTGAATTAGGTGCAAGACATATTTTAAGTACAGTTTACGCAGTAGATAAGCAAATTCAAATTCAAGCTGATGGTAGTTTGCAATTAGATGAAGAAATTGATCAACGTCTCAAAGAAGTTTTAACAGAATTTATCCAAGCTGTTAATAAGTCTCAATCTGATGTCAAAGAATTAGCATATACTAACTAAAGGTATCTATGAATCAATACTCTGATTTGCTATCGGAACTCTCTGATTTTCTTTATCCTCGTAGTCCTTATTATGGAGATTTGAAGTCAGAACATTTAGAATTTAATGCTCAACTTCAAGATTTTTCGCAACGAGTGAACTATATTTCTGGTCTACAAACTGGTGGTAAACTTTCCTCAGAAGAGGCTTATAAACAAATACATATTCTCTGGAAACAGTTAAAAATGACCAAGAAAAAAATATTAATCTGCTAAAAAAAGTAGATCCCCGACTTCTATCATTGGTTAATAATTTAATTGACATCATCAAATAAGAAGTCGGGGATCTTACCCCAACTAATGAACCAAAAAAATTACCATTGTTTGCATATTTCATCATCAAAATTGTCGTAGGATTGCAAGTGAACAGTTCCCACAACTAAATTATTTACCTTTTCTCCAGAGAAAACAATCTAGACTCGAAATTGATAAATACCTTCCTTGGTGGGATTATAAAATGGTTTTAAACCTATGGTAATTGTTTAGCGGTAACTGGTTGGTTAAAGGTAGCAATAACAGTTTGCGGTTGATATGGATTTTTGGCTAGGGTAGGAAATTAGGGATGAAAAAATATAATCGGCTAAATAATGCTGGTAAACTGACTGCTTTACTAGACATCTCCGAAAACTGTCAAACTCTTACTATGAATACTTTTTGGAAAGCGATCGCTAACTGCAAATATCTTCACATTCTACACTAAAATAAGCATTACAGATGCGTGCTGTTGAGAATTAGACAAAAATATTATCTCTTATTTGATAATTTTACTGTTCATAATTCGATTTTCTCATAACTAGAAGGTGAATGTTCCAATTCATAATCTAACAGGTCCACACAACTAAACGCTGGGCTTCTTGAGGATTATTTTGAATATACTCAAAAATACTGCTCATAAAACTTGCTAAAAACATTATTGTATATTCTTGTAGCATACTTTAATTGTTTTTCGGAGATGTCTAAGGAAGTGGTAGAACCAGAAATATTTTGATTTCTGGTGAAAAATATTAGTAATATGCCCCAAGTAGGCTATAAGTTAAACTAGCAAGCACTAATGACGTAATAATTACATAGACAAAATTTCGCTGTAAAAGAAAAGTGCAGAAAGAAATGATCACGCGCAAAATAGGAATAGCAATGAGTATCAACAATCCTAATTGAATAATTCCCCGGCGGCTACCTGCCAAAACAGCATTTACTACACCTGTTGGGGAATGAAACTCAGATGGTGTGCCTCGAAATATTTGATATTCAGCATGCTCAGAACCATGATTAATTAAGTACAAAATACCCCCAAATAATACTACAGAACTAGCAATTAAAACTCCATATTTAAGGAGGTTACTAAGTAAAGATTCTAATTGTTTTTCACTAACTGATTTTGTGAGTTTTTGATGATTAACATTTTCATCATGATGACTGAGGCACTGTTCTTCTAGTTGTTGAATATCACAATCTCGCTCTTCTAATTCAAAAGTGAAATTTCCAACTTTTCTTTCTATCTCTGTTGTGCAAGTCCACCGAAAACCAGAATTTAATTTATACATAATTATAGCCCTCCTATTAGACTGTTATAGACCATTTTTAATGCCATTACTACCAATACAAAACTGAAGATAATTCTGAGAATTTGAGTTTTAGCACCGATTAAAATTCTCGCTCCCAAAAAAGCACCTGGTAACACTCCCAACATTACTGGCATAGATAAACCTGGATCTATATATCCCTGTGTTAAATAAACACCTGCTGAGGCTGCGGCTGTGACGCCAATCATAAAATTGCTGGTGGTAGTGGAAACTTTAAAAGGGAGACGCATAGCTTGATCCATAGCCAATACCTTGAATGCTCCCGAACCAATCCCTAATAAACCAGAAAGCACTCCTGCTACTAACATAATACTGAACCCAGCAGGTAAAGCATGAACTTGGTAAGGGATTACACCATCAGGAGTGGGGTAAGTACCATTAAGTTGGAGATATTCTGCTAAAGGATCTGGTGGAGCAATTTCTGTTTGTTCTGGTCTGGGTCGTTGAGACAGGTATGCTGAATAAATTAGCACAATTGCCAAAATCAAGGAAAGTATTTTTACAGTTACATGAGTGGCAATTAAAGCCCCAATGAGAGCGCCAATGGTGGTGGCTACTTCCAGAAACATTCCCAAGCGCAGATTAGCGTAGCCTTTTTTAATATATGTAGATGCTGAACCTAATGATGTCGCAATAACTGATACTAATGATGCCCCAACGGCATAGCGAATATCAACACTAAAGACGGAAGTTAATAACGGAACTATCACGACTCCACCGCCTAACCCAGTTAATGCACCGACTAACCCGGCACTAAATGATCCCAACCAAACCAGTAAAGAAAATGCTAGTATGCTCAATTTAAATTCCCCTTTTGTTTAATCTATATTTATGAGCGTTGAATTTATGAGCCTTGATAATTTTTGTCATCCCGTCAAGATGGCATGAACCGATTACCATATCTGCTAAAAAGGTTAGCCAAGGCTTGATTATGAGTTAACTTATATGCTACGTAACTAACATAACACCCCCACTAATGAAAAGAAAACACCCAAAATTACTAATAGACTTTGCCAATTACTGCTGGCAAATATCGGCACATAAATACTAACGCTAAAAAAAACCCGGCAAACTAGGAAAAGCATAATCAAATTCACGTGCTTTTGATACCCATAAATGGGGGCGTACTCGGTGCATAAATTCTTTTATCGTGCGGTTAATAAGCAGATCTCCGCAAGCTGTAGTCAGTAAGTAAGCAAGAGTTCTCCATCTTCTTTGGTTCCATAATATGAGAGCGATAGCGAAGTGCTCCGTAGGAATCGCACTATACTGAGAATAAATCAACTATCTTAGTCCAGACAAGAGAAATAATTGGCTGCGGAGTCCTGAAAATCAGGAAATTCTCACTAAGACAACTTTATAGATACTGGTACTAGACATTTTATTATTTATTAGCTTATAATACAGTAACCTGATTGAGATACCGTAGTTTTATAAAAAATTGTCAGAACTAGAGTATCTTTCAACACTTAGAGGGTGTTTGAAAAGTTTCCGGCGATTATAAAGATGCCTCCGGCTCCCGTCAGGGATACGCTACTACACAAACAAAGTCCACCTGCGTGGACTAACAGAAAATTAAGGGTTTTGTCTGTGTAGCCGCGACTTCTAGTCGCCAAGGCAAGTAATAAATTAGACTTGTTCATTCATCCTCTTAGGCTAAAAAATTACCCTTCAGGAGTAATAAAAGTCTACTTACAAGATTTATAAAAAATCATCCTGAACAAACTTAGACAGCGATTTTTTGTATTCATAAAATTGAGTCTATTCGAGCTTATCTTCTTCAAACTTACACTAACACCAGTATGGACTACTTATTACTACCAGCTTTCAGCTTTTTTATTGGCATCATTGTGGGTTTAACAGGTATAGGTGGTGCATCTTTGATCACTCCTATGTTGATTTTTGTTTTTCAAGTACCACCTTCTATTGCTATTAGTTCTGATGTGGTTGCAGCCACATTAATGAAAGTAGTCGGTGGAGTAAAACACTGGCAACAGAAAACCCTTGATTTAGAAGTAGTTAAATGGCTGTCAATGGGTAGTGTTTCTGGTTCGCTCTTGGGAGTAGGGGTTTTACACCAACTCAGACAAAGTGGAGAACATAATCTAGATAACCTTTTACTGCGGTTACTAGGAATAATGATTTTGATTGTTACATTAGCAGCATTAATCCAAATGTTGTTGATGACATTTTTCCCCAAAATCAATTTACCCGAATTGCCAAAATTAAATTTAAAAACGAATAAAGGACGTTTTTTATCCTTACTTATTGGCGCAATTTTAGGCTTTTCGGTGGGAATGACAAGTGTTTCATCAGGTTCTATGTTTGCCTTAGCTTTGATCGCTTTTTTTCGGTTAGATGCTCGGAAACTAGTAGGTACAGATATTACGCAAGCCGCCATTTTACTAATATTTACTTCTCTTGGACATCTAACACTAGGAACTGTTGATTGGAGTTTAGTCATACCTATTTGGATAGGTTCTGTTCCGGGAGTTCTCATTGGTGCGAAACTTTGCGAAATTACCCCTCAACGTCCACTCAGATTTCTTATCTATAGCATCTTAATGATGGTAAGTTGGAAGTTAGTCGGACAAGCATGATTAATCCTATAAGTAGGTGAGCACAATAAAACCAAACTGTGTAAAGAAATGTAAAATCGCCTAAACCCTCTTCACTCTTGCCTCTTGCCTTTTGCCTTGCCATAACGACAATTTTCAACGCCAACCTACTTATCTCTCTCGGTTTTAATTTACTTATCCAAATAATAAGTTAAAAAATATCGGAAATATTTGAGAAATCGTTTAGGTTGGGTTTCCCTGCGTCAACCCAACCTAAACGATTTCAGGGTTTTGGCTGTAATTCAAATGTATGGAAATTCAATCACTATGAAAATTATCTAAAATGAATAATTTATTGACAGCAATTATTACCGGGGTAGTTGCTTTCATAGCCACTAATATTGATGATATTTTAATTTTGTTAGTGTTTTTTGCTCAAGTAAATGAGAATTTTCGCCCTTGGCAATTTTTTTTGGTGAAAAAAATGATAGTAATCAAGAGGAAAGACAGGAGATAAAAAAATAATTATTTCTATCACCAATGATTAAATTTTCAAAACTAACCCTGGCGACTAGAAGTCGCGGCTACACAGACAAAACCCACCTATTCCTTCGGAACGCTACGCGAACGTGGGTTAAGAACCTTAATTTTGTGTTAGTCCACGTATCCCTTACGGGACCGTAGGAATAGGTGGACTTGGTTTGTGTAGTCGCGTATTCCTGACGGGAGCCGGAGGCATCTTTAATAATCGCCGGAAACTTTTCAAACATCCTCTAACCATTTACCCACTAACTCGGTGATATTTTTCGCTTTTCGCATTGCTATACCTCTTGGTAACTAAATGTAATACATGGGATTATTTTGGGCGCGAGTATCTCTTTCCTGACACAAATCTTGGAGTGTATAACTACGCAAAACCTCAATTGCAGCCACATTAGCTTTTTCCCAGATTTCTACAACTAAAGTCTTTTCTATCGTCGGAGTCTCAGGGCTTTCTTTCTCTTTCCGTTCACCTTCCACCAAGGTGACAATTTCTAGCAAAGTAATTTGCCACGGCTCACGCATTAACACGAAACCGCCTTTCGAGCCGCGTTGACTTTGGACTAAACCCGCACGCCGCACTTGAGTAAGAATCTGTTCGAGATAGCGTTCCGGTATGGGTTGCTTGACCGCAATCTCGTTCATGGTCAAAGGCACTTTCTTATCGTGATGTCTGGCTAGTTCTAACAGTGCTAGGAGCGCGTATTCCACTTTCGCAGAAAGATCCAGAAGGGCGTAGTTTTGACTATTCGGATCTGTATTCAAAATACTACTGTACATTGATAGATTTATCGGCTGTTAACCGCAATTATTTTACTTTTGGGTGTCAGATATGATAGTACCACACTTACAATAAGTAAAATACCATAACTCTATCGGCTTTAGAGTGATTTTATGGAAGATTCTTAAAATTGCTGAATATTTTCTAGAAATTACCAATACTGTGGCAAATGTAAGTACATTTGTTCCATACATTCTGTGCAAATTAAGCGATCGCTCAATTTGCACACTCTAGTAGTCTGTCAAATAAATTTTGACTGATAAAGAAGAAATGAACCACGAAGGACGCAAAAGCGCGAAGGAAGAAGGGAAATTTATTTACCCGTCAATTAGTGACAGACTACTAGAGCTATTGAATACTTAGAATATCTAACAGTTAGTTGAAAATAAATTTAGTTTATCATATTTTTCTCAAAAGGTACTTGCTTTTTCATGAGAGTTATGAGACTCTACTATTAATGTACGATAAATCAGTCGAGATACAGTAGTTTTGTCAACACCCCACCACTAACGCTAATGGCTAAGGAGTTGAAAAAGCTTTCCCAACAAATAAATATGCGGTGGTCACATTGATATATACGACAACTGCCATACCAGAAAATTTTCATCATCTTATATTCATTGAGTAGAAAATATTACTTGGAGTCTGATATGAGCAAACAACAAAAACAACTAAGACTAGGTGCATTTTTACCTGGTGCAGGTCAGCACGTTGCAGCTTGGCGACATCCCCAAGCACGGAGTAATGGCGCTCTTAACTTTGAGCATTATAAGCAGATAGCCCAGACAGCCGAGCGCGGTAAATTTGACGCATTTTTTCTTGCTGACGGTTTAGCCTTACAACAACGCCGTGGTGCTGAAGGCCGGACTGCCTTCGGTGGAGACTTTGAACCCGTTACTCTATTTTCAGCCTTGTCTGCGGTAACAGAAAGAATTGGTTTTATCGCCACCGCCTCTAGTACTTATGAAGATCCGTATATTCTGGCACGTAAGTTTGCTTCCTTAGATCATATTTCCGCGGGAAGAGCAGGTTGGAATGTCGTCACAACTGGTAGTAGTGAAGCCGCCGGAAATTTCGGTCTAGAAGCCCATCCTATTCACGCCGAACGCTACATCCGCGCCCATGAATTTATTGATGTAGCCAAAGGTCTTTGGGATAGCTGGGAAGACGACGCTTTTGTCCGTGATCAAGAAACAGCTTTTTACTATGACCCCAATAAAATACATGAACTGAACCATAAAGGTAGATTCTTTTCGGTGCGCGGACCATTGAATATTGCCCGTCCACCCCAAGGTTATCCTGTAATTGTCCAAGCAGGTTCTTCTGAAGATGGTAAAGAACTGGCTGGTAGAACTGCGGAAGTTATATTTACTGCTCAACAAACCCTAGAAGATGCTCAAGCCTTCTATGCAGATGTTAAAGGTAGATTAGCAAAATATGGACGCACCCCGGATCAACTCAAAGTTATGCCCGGTGTCTTTCCAGTCGTGGGACTAACAGAAGCAGACGCAAAAGCCAAATATCAAGAACTGCAAGATCTAATACATCCCCAGGTTGGTTTGGCTTTATTACAGGGACTCATAGGCACGGATCTTTCCGCTTATCCTCTCGATAGACCATTGCCAGATTTACCAGAAACCAATGATAACAAAAGTCGCCAAGCATTATTAATTGATATTGCTCGTAGACACAATTTTACCATTCGGGAACTTTATCAATGGATTGCGGGAGCGCGTGGTCATTGGACAATTATCGGTACACCAGTACAAATTGCAGATCAACTAGAAAGCTGGTTTGTCAATGATGCTGCTGACGGCTTCAACATTATGCCGCCTTATCTTCCTGGTGGACTAGATGATTTTGTTGACTTAGTAATTCCTGAATTACAGCGGCGGGGATTGTTCCGTACTGAGTATGAAGGAAAGACTCTGCGGGAAAATTTGGGGTTATCTCGTCCAGTTAATCAATATCAAAAGGTATTAGCGGCAGTTTAAATAATTGTCATTACACAAAAATTTCAGGACTTACGCAAAATATCTCTCAAAACCTCATTTCTCTGTGAACTCTGTGCCTCTGTGGTTCGTTTTTCAGTGACTTGCGCGTAAGTCCTAAATTTATGACTTTCGGTTTTTCAGAAGAAGACTGAATTGATTGAACCATAAAGGCACGTATCCCTTACGAGACCCAAGGAATAGGACACCAAGGAAGAAAAGAAGTCGGGGATCTAAACCATCCCGTCAGCACAGACGTTAAAAGCCTACCGGGATTTCAAACTATCGGAAAGTTAGGCTTGTCCAAAAAACAAGAATCCTTAATCTCATGTATCAAACTCAAGTCAAAATCAACAGCACGATCTCCCACAGATCCCCGATTTCTTGAAAATTCATAACTTTTAGATTCTGCAATTGTTTGAGAAGTCTGGTTTCTAAAACGTCTTGTAACTTTTCTAAGGAAAATATGACTAAATATAGCAAATTGAAAAGCTCCCCCTCTGCCGCAGTCAGAGCCAATCTTGATCATCCTGTCATTGATACTGATGTTCACACTAATGACTTTACTCCTGCCCTTGAGGATTATATTGCTGACTACGGCGGTGTGAAACTGGTAGATGAATTACGCAAGGCTGAATCTTCCCGTCTTAATTCTAAGAGTGAAGGTAAAGACTGGTATCAACAAACTCCAGAAGAACGCCAATATAATCGGACATTGCGATCGCCTTGGTGGGCTAGAGTTACCCGTAATACTTTAGATTTAGCTACTTATACTCTCCCTGCATTACTTTATGAACGTCAAGCAGAGCAAGGATCAGACTATTCTGTACTATTTCCCAATAATGCCTTAGCTGCGGCCGGTGCAAGTAAGGAGAATCGGCAATTGTTGCAACGGGCAATTAATCACTATCATGCTGATATTTACCGTCAATATAGCGATCGCTTAACTGTGGTAGCTGGTATCCCCATGACTACTCCTCAAGAAGCAATTGACGAGTTAGAATTTGCAGTAAAAACACTAGGTTTAAAAGTTGCAAATATTCCTGGTGGTGTGAGACGGCCAATTAAGGCGATCGCTGATAAATACCCAGCCGATCAATTTCCCGAAATTGGTAAATATGCCTCTTACATTGACTTTTTCGGACTAGATAGTGAATACGACTATGATCCCTTCTGGGCTAAAGCTGTCGAATTAGGCGTACCTCTCACCACCCATTACGGTAGTCAAGGATGGACTGGACGCTCCTCCATCAGTAACTACATGAACAACCACATCGGTCACTTTGCTGATGGTTCACAAGCATTTGCGAAAGCCTTATTCTTTGGTGGTGTAACCAGAAGATTCCCACAATTGCGTGTTGGTATGCTCGAAGGTGGTGCAGATTGGGGCGCTCACGTCTACATTCATTTGGTAGATCGTTTCTCCAAACGGAGTTTAGAAGGATTGCAAAACTACAATCCAGATTTAGCTAATGCTGATGAGTTGTTTGAGTTGTTTGCAGAATATGGAGGAGAAATCACTCAAGGACATTCCCTCAGCAAAGAAGAGTTAACCAAGAGTGTATTGGGAGCTTCCTTCAACCGTCATAGCCGTTCACCAGTGGGTAGTGAATTGGAAGATTTTGGTGCAGCAGGGATTAAGACAATTGAAGATATCCGCGACGCTTGGGTGAACAGTTTCTTCTTTGGTTCTGAGTCCGATGATCGCACTATAGCAGCCGCATTTAACGACAAAGCTAACCCCTTGGGAGTCAAACTCAACGCCATTTACTCCTCCGATGTTGGTCACTGGGATGTACCGGATCTCACCGCACCTTTAGCTGAAAGCTGGGATTTGGTAAGAGAAGGCGTGATTTCTGAAGCTGACTTCAAAGCCTATGTGTTCGGTAATCCTTATAAATTCTACACCGAAGCCAACCCCGATTTCTTCAAAGGTACAGCAGTAGAATCCAAACTGCCTAAGACCGAATCTCAAGTAGAGAACAAAACTTTGGTAGGTGTATAGATGTCCTTGTAGACCTCTGGTAAGTAATCCGGGGTAGGTAGAGACGTTCCATGGAACGTCTCTACATCATCTATAAAATATGTCAAATATTTGTAAACACAAATTTGAGAATTTAAAACTATGCCAGTTGAAAAAAGATCCCACGACACCAGCAATGGTTCATTACCCTATATTTTCTCTTCTGCTGATACCAACAAACCTGCCCCTCTTGTATTATTTCTGCATGGCGCAAAAGATAGAGGAACAGATATCAATGTTTTACTAAAATGGGGTTTTCCTCTTTTTGTAGATTCATCAGCATCCTTACCTTACTTCTTTATTGCCCCTCAACTCCCTGAAGGACAAACTTGGGTAGATAGAGCAGATGATGTAATTGCTTTACTTGATCATATCATTGCTACCCAAACCGTAGATCCATCCAGTGTGATCATATCTGGATTCAGCTTAGGCACTGCTGGAGCTTGGCATATCGCCGCTTCCTATCCTGGTCGTTTTGCTGGTTTAGTAGCCACATCAGGTCGTGTACCCCAAACATTAGAACCTGCCCAAATAGCTGCACTTAAAGAAATTCCTATCCAAATATTCCAAGGAGCAAAAGACGAAAAACTCTCAATTGAAGATACACAAAATGTTGTTAATACCCTGCGTGAATCAGGAGCAAAAGTAGATTTTACTGTATTCCCTGAAGGCGATCATTTTATAGCTAATGAAGTTTACAGTAACCCAACATTGCAACAATGGCTGGTTTCACAAAGTAGTCGCCAGCCGGCTGTAGCTGTGTAAAGTAAGCCTTAAATTGTAGCGTGCGTTAACTGATTTTCGCTGCGTTACTAATTTAGTCTAAACTCCAGTGTTAAGCGATCGGGGCATAACAAATCATTGGAGCGGACAATGTTGTAATATTTTTGGTATTGAGTTGGAGGCGTAAGCGTTGCGCGACCTAGGAATCGCTTGCCGCTCAACTTAGCCGTTGGGCTTCCAGTTCTTTTTATCGGAGTAACAGTGAACAACATTCAAAGCTTTTCGCTCAATTCGGAACAATATGCCAAACATAGACCTCAATACCCCGATGAGCTTTTTTTATTTTTGAGCGAAATTTGTGAACATCACGATCGCGTCTGGGATTGTGCAACTGGAAATGGACAAGCAGCCATTTCATCTGCAAAATTTTTTTCACAGGTTGAAGCAACTGATATTAGTGTCGAGCAAATTCAACACTGCATCACGCATCCTAAGATAAACTACAGTGTTTCTCCTGCTGAACATACCCCATTTGAAAACGAGTCATTTGATTTGGTTATGGTAGCTTTGGCGATACACTGGTTTGACCAAGAAAAGTTTTTTCAAGAAGTAGAACGGGTACTAAAACCCAAAGGTATTTTAGCTGTTTGGGGTTATGGTCGGTTAGAAATTGAACCCGAAATTGATGAAGTTACTACTAAGAATTTACTTGAGCCGATTGACCGATTTTGGGCAAGCGGCAATCACCAACTAAGGAATCGCTATCGTGATTTAGTCCTTCCGTTTGATGAAATTAACATCCAAAAAACTTTTTCAATGAAGGTAGAATGGAATTTACAGCAATTATTAGGGTATTACCGTACTTGGTCTGCGGTGAAACGCTATTCAGCAGAACTTGGAAACGACCCAGTTGACCAACTGGAGATAAAATTGAAAACAATCTGGAATGAGCCTGATAAAACTAAATTAGTGCAATGGCCTTTGTTTTTAAAAGCCAGCAGAAATCGTGCATAAAGGAAGCCCAACAAAGCGTGTACTAAACGCTGATGATTCTGCTGTTTTTTCCTCTAGTTGTTTTTTTCGCTGACGATCGCAGTTGACTTTCAAGACAGTCGCTACTCAATACTTACTACTTAAATATTTACTGACATCGCAGTATAAAGCTCTATGACATTACCAACAACCAAACTTGGTCAAACCGGACTCACCGTTTCCCGGCTGGTTCTCGGTACAATGACCTTCGGACTACAAACCGATGAAGAAACTTCTATAAAAATCCTCGATACCGCCGCCGACGCTGGAATTAACTTTCTTGATACAGCCGATGTTTATCCTCTTGGTGGTGGACTACCCACTGCGGGACGAACTGAGGAAATTATTGGGCGTTGGTTAAAAGGCAAACGTGAACATTTTATCATTGCTACTAAAGCCGTTGGTAAAGTTGGTGCTGCACCTTGGGATCAGGGATCTTCACGCAAACATATTTTAGATGCCATTGATGCTTCCCTCAGAAGACTGGGAACAGATTATGTTGACCTGTACCAACTGCATTCTGATGATGCTTCAACTCCTCTTGATGAAACTCTAGAAGCATTAGATACCATAGTTCGGGCTGGTAAAGTCCGCTATATCGGGGTTTCCAATTTCTTAGCTTACCGGCTAGCCCGCGCTTTGGGTCGTGCAGATGTGCGTTATCTGACTCGTTTCGTCTCCATTCAGCCCCGCTATAACCTCTTATTTCGGGAAATTGAGCGAGAATTATTACCATTGGCACAAGAAGAAGGTTTGGGTGTCATTCCTTACAATCCTCTAGCGGGGGGACTGCTGACAGGTAAACATAAATTTGCTGAAGGACCAACATCTGGGACTCGTTTTACTTTGGGAACTGCCGCAGAACGTTATCAAGAGCGTTATTGGCATGATCGTGAGTTTAATACTGTGGAAGAATTACGCACGGTCGCAGATTTAGCAGGATTATCGCTTACTACCCTATCATTGGCTTGGGTTTTAGCTAATCCAATTATTACTGCTCCTATCATCGGTGCGAGTCGTCCAGAACAACTTATTGATAGTTTAAAAGCTGTGGAAGTAAAACTTGACGACAATTTGAAACAAAAATTAGACGACATTACCGCCGAATATCGTCGAGGGGATGCTGTGCGTTAGAAATAATCATGATAATTTGATTTAATATCAGCAGTGGTAACTAACTATTACGACAAAATTGCTCACCTCTATGATCAAACCCGTTGGTTAACAGAGCCAATTGCAGAGGACGTTACAGATTTTATTCTTGAATTAGTTGATGCAAAATCTGAGACATCTTTTTTAGAACCAGGTGTTGGTACTGGTTTGAATATTCTTCCTTTGGTCAAGCGTGGTTATTCTGTAACTGGAATTGATGTGTCTCAAGAAATGCTCAATCAGTTGTGCCAAAAATTAGATTATATTCCTCACAATTTAAAGCTAATTTGTGGTGATGCCTCACAATTATCTTTTCCAGATCAGAGTTTTGATGTTGTGTTAACTCTTCACATGGTTCATACTGTTTCAAATTGGCAGAGGTTTTTAGATGATATTCATCGCGTACTAAAACCACAAGGTTTTCATCTCAATGCCCAGTGGATTACTCCACCTGCCAGGATGGAATTTGAGAATTATTTTAGAGCTATTTTGTCCAAGTACCATTATTGTGCGTGATCTCAATTTAATGACAAAATTTTTAGAATTTATTTTTGATGCTAAAGAAGTTTATTGTAGTGGAAACAAAATATTTTCAATCTCAAAGGAAAAGTTCTTTGTAATGAGTAATATTTGGATCGCAATTATGGAAGGTGATCCTTTATCTGAAAGAACATATAACCACGTAGCTTTCAAAATTGCTGACTCAGATATTGAGAAATATAGACAACGAGTTAAATCTCTTGGTGTTGAATTCCGAGAGGGTCGCAATCGTATTGAAGATGAAGGAAATTCTTTATATTTCTATGATTATGACAATCACTTGTTTGAGTTACACACAGGTACACTTGAACAACGTTTAGCTAGATACAGCACTTCCCGATGTTATGAGGTACAAGAACCCCACCCCCAACCCCCTCCCCGCAAGCGAGGAGGGTGCTTAAGATGTACCTCATAAAAGCGGAAACCCCTGTATAAAGAATTTGTTTAGTATATTGCAAAAATTATTTGAAGTACACCACTAAGGAGAAACCTAAATGATCGGAATAAATCGCCGGTTTTTACATAAAAAAACTCGTTTATCTCAACCATTCCAACGCGCTCCCAATGCACCGGAATTACCAGATACTCCTTTCCAATTTATTTGTTATTTCGTTAATCAATTTCGCTGGTGGTATGTGGTAATGGTGCTTCTGGAAATTGCACACGCCACCTGTGGAATTATGTTACCTTATGCTATTGGCGAAATGATCCGTAGTGTGACACGCTCTACAGGAGACAGCAAACTCATTTTTGATACCTTAAAACAACCCTTGATCCTGTTTACGTCCTTGAGTATAGGTGAAGTGGTATTTGGACGTTCGGCGGGACTGTTGCAAACTATTCTCCATCCAATTCACAGACAGCATATAGTCCGGTCTTTATATGCCTATTTACAACAACATTCCCATCGCTACCTGAGTAGTAGTTTTGCTGGCGCATTAGCCCATCGGATTGCGGAAACTTCCCTTGGTGTCACCCAAACGATGCAAATGATGATTACTGAATTTATGCCAGTAATTATTGTCTATATCGTCTCCACAATTTTACTCTATCGCGCCTATCCTCCCCTAGCTGCATTTGTGGGAATTTGGGCAGTTTTCTTCCTCAGTATTTCTTTCTGGTTGGCGACTCGTTGCCGAATTTATTCCCGCAAAGCTGCGGCGGCTAGAAGTGAAACTACAGGCATTATTGTAGATTCCGTGACCAATCTCACCAGTAGCCGATTATTTGCCCGTTTGGGTTTTGAACGCCGCTATTTGAATGACCAATTAAAGCGCGAACTCAAAGAGGTGAGAAAATCAAACTGGTATTCTGAACGAATTCGCTGGTTTCAGTTTGTCTCAGCAGCAATTCTCAAAATCGGTACTTTATATTATTCACTTTCTCTATGGAGTCAGGGAAAAATAGCTGCGGCTGATTTCGTTGTTGCCACCAGTTTATCGCTATTAATCATTAGTGAAGCCCGCAATTTAAGCAAACGGTTTTTAGAATTTTTTGAACATATTGGTAATGTGGCGAATGGCGTTCACACTATCATTCAACCCCATGAAATTATAGATCGGGACAATGCGATAAATCATGCCATTACTAAAGGTAGTATTGAGTTTCGGCAGGTGCATTTCAGTTACTCATCAGAGAAAACTGTATTCACTAATCTTTCTGTCACCATTCAACCAGGGGAGCGCGTCGGATTGGTGGGTTTTTCTGGTTCTGGGAAATCTACTTTTGTGAATCTAATTTTGCGTTTATTTGACCCGCAATCGGGACAAATATTGATTGATGGTGTGGATATCAAAGATATGACTCAGCAAGCCCTACATTCGCAAATTAGTTTGATTCCTCAAGATCCTTCTTTGTTCCATCGCACGTTGTTGGAAAATATTCTCTATGGGCGTTTAGAAGCTTCAGAACCAGAACTAATAGAAGCATCACGGAAAGCCTATGCTGACGATTTTATCGCCCAGATGAAGGAGGGTTATGATTCTCTAGTGGGAGAACGTGGTGTTAAACTTTCTGGAGGACAAAGACAACGAATTGCGATCGCTCGCGTTATCCTCAAAAATGCACCTATCTTAATCTTAGATGAAGCTACTTCTAGCCTTGATTCCATTACTGAAAAAGCAATTCAAGATACCCTAGATGCAGCCATGAATGGAAAAACTGTCATTGTGGTAGCCCATCGTTTATCTACTATTGCTCATTTAGACCGGATTTTGGTGTTTGATCATGGTCGCATCATTGAAGATGGTACTCACTCTAAGTTATTGGCTAAGGGTGGTGCTTATCACAGATTATGGCAAATGCAAGCCGGTGGATTTTTACCAGTAGCAGCAAGTAATTAGAGTTAATAATGTAGCAACTATTATGTTGTTTGTATTTAATAACCTGCTGTAATTGGCGTTACATCCGTTCTTCACACTGCATTTTGGTAGGTTAGGTATAGCGCTTTGCAAGGGCTAATATAAAAAAATATATTGCCTTGGTACTTTAGCAGTATATTTATATCATTAACTCCTAGTGCGTCTGAAAATGATTCTTCCAAATCCACTATATACTACAGACTGCGGTGCAGCTTATCTTGGTGATTCTCTTCAATTGCTAGATCAACTTGAATCTAACTCAATTGATTTGGTGCTGACTTCACCACCTTTTGCCTTGCAACGCCAGAAGACTTATGGCAACGTAGAGCAGGAAGATTATGTTGATTGGTTGCTGGAATTCTGCGAGAAAGTTTATCGAGTTCTCAATTCAACTGGTAGCTTCGTACTTGATTTAGGTGGAGCTTATGAAAGTAAACGCCCAGTTCGCTCTCTCTATAACTATCGAGTTTTAATTAAACTTTGTGATGAATTGGGATTTAGGCTGGCTGAAGAATTTTTTTGGTATAACCCAGCCAAACTACCTTCACCAATTGAGTGGGTTAATAAGCGAAAAATTCGAGCAAAGGACTCTGTAAATACCGTCTGGTGGCTCTCAAAAATTGATAATCCTAAAGCCAATGTCAGCAATGTTTTAGTGCCTTACTCTGAGCGAATGAAGAAACTACAGGCAAATCCTCAAAAATACTATACACCGAAAGAAAGACCTTCAGGACATGATATTAGTAAGAATTTTGCTACTGATAATGGTGGTGCTATACCATCAAATTTGTTAGAAATTGCAAATACTGAAAGTAACTCTAGTTATATTCAATTATGTAAATCTATTTCTATACCTCCTCATCCAGCGAGATTTCCTCAAAAGTTGCCCATGTTTTTCATTAAATTTTTGACTGATACTGGAGATAAAGTTCTAGATATATTTGCGGGATCAAATACTACAGGTTTTGCTGCTGAACAGCTAGAAAGAAGTTGGATCGCTTTTGAAAAAGAACCATCTTATTTAGCATCTTCAGCTTTTCGGTTTTTAGATAAATCTCAAAATTTGCAGGATGCTATGTCTCTTTATGAATATCTTCTTGCTCAAAAAGAATCTGTTTGTTTAACTACTTCAAAGCAATTATCTCTAAAATTATGAAGGTTACTTCAAATTGGTAAATTTCCTGGAATTGTTTGTTGATTCTGTTTAGGATACACTAACTTACCTTCTTTTTCTATCAAACTTAAAGGGATTTTAGGATTATTAATAGATTCCATTCCTCCACGAATTCTAGATTCCCAGTAACTGAACTTAGTCTCAAGTGAAGTAGGGTCAACTCTGTATATAGCTTTTAATACTATTCCTTCATACACAGCAATGTACCAAGCTTTTACAGCACGATATTTAGCTAGGATATCAAGGTTAAGATGATGATTTGTCGTTACACTTTTACTTAAAAGTCTATTAATTGTTTTTAATTCATATTCATTTTCTTCGGCATCAATTGCATCATTTCCTTCACGTCCAGGTGATATCCGCAAGCCAAGCAAGATTAAAACTTGAAGAACTTTTCCTCCATTGTCTTGAAAAACATCATTGATACCATACTCGTTTGCCAGACTCTGTAATTCCTGAATAGCTCCAAGTGCTGTCTGTAATCGTTCTAAATCCGAACGGCGTTCTTTAGTTGTGTTAACTGGTTCCTCAACAGGTTCAACAAGAGAAGGAAGAACTTCCGGAGTTTGTAATTCAGTGAGAAAGTTTGTGCTGATATCTGTTTGGGGTGTGACATTCATTAAATATGGTACTGACACTTTAAGAGCTTCAGCAATATCTAAAATTGTTTCAAAAGACGGAGCTCGTTCACCTCTTTCTATATAGCTAATATGCTCAACGGATTTATCAATATCTTCTGCCAACTGCTCCTGTGTAATACCTCTTTCTTTCCGAAGGGCTTGAACTCTATCACCAAAAAGCTGTTTAGCTTCTTTATATTTTTCAAAGCTCATAAAAATTAAAACGAACTAATAGTACGTCTCACATCTTATGAAGGTCATTGGTGAATGAGAACGAACTGAAAGTACGGTTTTTATCAAAATTACCTCTTAGATGTATGGTAGGTTGAGCTTATCAGTTTTAGCCCCGAATAAAAAAGTAAGTAGTCATGCTAAAACCAACAACAATCACAAATATCCGCACAAAACGAGGATCTAATCTCCGTGCATAATGAGCGCACAAATAACCACCAAGAGAACCACCCACAGCCATTAAAAGAGCTTGATGCCAAGCAATTAAACCAGCGAACATAAAAGGAAAAATAGCGATACCGTTGATACAACTACCAAGAAAAGATTTAAAAGCATTCATAGTGTGAATATTTTTAATACCTAAAAAGCTTAAAGTTGCTAACATTAAAATTCCTAAACCTGCACCAAAAAAACCACCATAGATAGATATTGCTAATTGTGCAATTACGAGAATTAATAAAGGTGGAGATTCTGATGATGATTTCTGGCTTTGAAATTGTAGCCACATTTTCAGAGGTTCACTAAATGTAAATATCAAAGTTGCTGAAAGTAAGAGATAAGGAAGTAGCTGTTTAAACATATCTGCTGATGTATACAACAAAATAACAGAGCCAATTCCTCCACCAATTAAACTGGTAACACATAGTATCAAAAGCTGTCGTCGTGGGATGTGTAAATTGTGACGATATGCACCCGCACTGGCCATAGCTGCAATCCATAAAGCAGTATTATTCGTGGCATTGGCAGTAATTGGCGATATACCAGTAAATATTAAGGTGGGAAATGTAATGAAACTACCACCCCCCGCTACAGCATTAAGCGATCCGGCAATAAACGCGGTACTGAAGAGAAGCAAGCTATGGACAAGTGTTAAATGGTTCGGCATCTTGGCTGGTAAATTTTGAGAAGAATGTTTGCTAAAAGACTTGTTTTTTAGTAAAAACTATGGAATACTCCTAATATAATACGACAATCCGACCAATAAACTGTAGTTAATGCTAAACCCTGGTAGTTTACCTGTCAAAACAGGAGTGAAATTGCTTCACTTCTATGTTTTTGTCATGCAACTGCCGATTTTGGCAATTAACTAAAAATTCCCACAAATCTTAATCAACAAAATGAGTAACATTCAACTTTATTACGCTAAAGGTTCTACCTTCTCCCAAAGAACCCGTGTGGTATTACTAGAAAAAGGAATTGATTTCACACCAATTGAAATTGATTTACAGCACAAACCAGAAGGTTTTACCGATATTTCTCGTTACGGTAAAGTTCCTGCGATTAAGCATGGAGATGTAGAACTATACGAGTCTGCAATTATCAATGAGTATCTAGAAGAAGTATTTCCTGAGCCCGCTTTGTTACCTCATGATCCTGCTAAAAAAGCAGTTGCGAGGATTTGGAGCGATTATGCTAATACTCGTTTAGTCCCAGCCTTTAATAAATTGCTGCGGGGTAAAGATACCCAGGAACAAGAACAAGGACGGAGAGAGTTTTTAGAGTCTCTTTTGTATATTGAGGAAGAAGGATTAGGTAAAGTTTCTGGTAATAGTCTTTACTGGTTAGGGGAAAATTTGAGTTTAGTTGATATTAGTTTCTATCCTTGGTTTGAAAGATTACCAGTTTTAGAAAAGTTCCGTAATTTTACACTGCCATCAGAAACACCCCGTTTGCATCAATGGTGGGAAAATTTACGTCAACGGGAATCCATTCAACAAGTTGCTAATCCTACAGAATTTTACATAGAGCGATTTGCTAAAATTCTTGGTTTAACAGTCATAACTGCGTGAAATAAAGTTTTTGAAATTACTTTAATATTACTGCTAATTAAAGTAAGTTCACTAATAATAAATAGGTTGATTAAATACAAAGAAGGGTAAAAATGACGTTTAAAAGTTTCTCTTTCAAAAGTTTGAAAAAACCTAAGTTATTTGCTTTGGTGACAGTGTTTTTTGCCTTTGTAGTAAGTATTCCCTTATTACCTTTGCCAGTATTATCAGTTGATTCTCGCGCTAACATTCAGTTTGTTTCGTCAAATTGGGTAGCTGAAAACGCCAAAGATCCCAACCTCAGAATTTTAGATGTACGTAATTTTCCTCTCGACTATATAGAAGGACATCTTCCCAATGCTGTAAACATTGCTGATACGGCTTTTAGAGGACCAAAAGAAGGATTACCAGTACAATATTGGGACAATCAAAAACTAGGCGAAATATTTGCCAATTCAGGAGTAACAAATAATAGTCGTGTACTCGTATATTCAGATGGTAGAGATGTTTTAGGTGCGACAATGGTTGCTTATTTACTAGAACGTTCTGGATTGAAAGATATTGCCGTATTAGATGGTGGTTATACTGGTTATAAAACTAATCAAGTTGTCACAAAAGAATTTCCTAAATACTCAGTCAGTAAATTCACAGTTCGGGATAACCCTTCAGTGCGTGTGAGTTTAAATGATGTGAGAAAATTTATTGGTAAGCCAGGAGTTACCTTTATTGATCCTAGGCCAGAAAAATTGTTCCGGGGTGAAGAAAATATTTGGATACGCAATGGACATATTCCTGGTGCGCGGAATATTCCCTGGGTAACATTTACAGATGCTAAAAATCCTCACAAATTAAAGTCATTAGATGAGATTAAGAAAATTCTGGCAGATAAAAAGATTACTCCTGGAAACGACATTATTGTTTCTTGTAGTACAGGACGAGAAGCTACATTACAATATGTGGTTTTAAAGCATCTGCTTAATTATCCCAAAGTCAGAATTTATGAAGGTTCTTGGACAGAATATAGCACTCAAAAAGATTTGCCAGTGGCTACAGGAGACGAAAAACTAACTTAGAAGAACATAAGTTAAAAGTCTTTTCCAGTATTTCTGTCATGAACTCATAGTCTATGTTAACTCCTGCCTCCTTTCCCGTTGGGACGCTACGCGAACAAACTTTTGAAAAATAAATCCATGAGCTATGCAAGTAATTTTGCTAATCACTGCTGCAATTTTCATCTTTAGTCCAGTATATGTATTTGCTGCTAATAATCTCGATCAAGATAACTTGGTCAGTTGTAGAAGTAGTAAAGATGAACCTCCCAGTGATTCTACAGGCGATCGCTCAGGAGCTTAGTTATCTCTGGGATTATCCATCCAAGTAGTAGCTAATCCTACAGAACTTTATGTAGGGAGATTGGACAAAATTCTTGGTTCAAAAGTTCCAACAGCATAAAATGCGGTTTTTAATATTACTGCTGATTCAAGTAGTTGCACTTATATCACTATTCACCAATTCATCTGTATTAGCAGTTACCGTTAATCCCTGTCCTCCAGGAATGATACTGATTTCTGGAGGTACATTCAAAATGGGAGCGGATAATTCTGGTTTTGTGGAAGAGAGAACAGGAGAAAACGTCACAGTTAGCTCCTTCTGCATTGATAAATATGAGGTAACAAACGCCCAATTTACTGAATTTGTCAAAGCCACAAAGTATGTAACAGTTGCCGAGCGCCCGTTATCAAAAGAGCAGTTTCCCGACTTATCAGATAAAGAAAGATTACCCGGTTCTCTAGTTTTTGAAATGCCAAAACCAGGAGTTAGGCAAGTTCAGCTTCTCAGTTGGTGGCATTGGACACCAGGCACTAATTGGCAGCATCCCTTTGGCAGTGACAGCAGCATTATAGGGAAAGAAAACCATCCAGTTGTGCATATTGCTTACAAAGATGCCCTAGCCTACGCCCAATGGGCAGGAAAATCCCTACCAACAGAAGCACAGTGGGAATACGCTGCTCGTGGTGGCTTGAATGGGGCAACTTATACCTGGGGGAATCAGTATTCTGCCAAAAAAGCTAATACTTGGCAGGGAATCTTTCCCTTTTTTAATACCAAAACTGATGGTTATGTAGGAACAGCAAAAGTAGGCTCTTTTCCAGCCAATGGTTATGGACTTTACGACATGACCGGCAACGTTTGGGAATGGACTTCCGACTGGTTCAATCATAGATCCCCGACTTCTTTGACAAGTCGGGGATCTGTTAAGCAAAGTTTTGACCCCAAAAAACCCACAGAAACTGCCCTGCACGTCATCAAAGGTGGCTCTTACCTATGTGCGCCAAACTATTGTAGCCGTTATCGTCCAGCAGCACGGGAGTCAGAATCTCCTGATACCGGAACAACTCATATCGGCTTTCGTTTAGTCAAGAACTTACAAGACTAACGACAAATATCCCTCTAACCCTCTTTCCTTCGTGTCCTCTGTGCCTCCGTGGTTCGTTAAAAGATAAGTTTCGCGCAAAGACGCGAAGGAGCAAAGGCGCAAAGTTGTAGATTTTTTATACAAGGTTATTGTATGTCACGTTCAATTTCACGGGTGCTGTCTCTATCTTTCCTCATCACATGGTTGATAGTAACAAGCCCCGCACTAGCAGATACAGGAAAAGTATTACCGATTAATCCACCATCTTTTAAAGGTAAAATCGGCATTACTTACAAAGAATCAACACCAGATTTTCCTGCACCCATTAAAGCCCCTGAAAAAGCCCCCAATGTATTATTAGTATTATTGGATGATGTGGGTTTTGGGCAAGCGAGTACATTTGGTGGTGCTATAGAAACTCCGAATCTGACTCGTTTAGCGGCAAAAGGATTACGTTATAACCAATTCCACACTACAGCCCTTTGTTCACCTACCAGAGCAGCTTTATTAACTGGACGCAATCATCATTCAGTGGGTACAGGTGTGGTTGCAGAGTTAGCATCAGGCTTTCCCGGTTACACAACTATCTTACCTAAGAGTGCTGCCACAGTAGCGGAAGTATTACGGCAAAACGGCTATAACACCGCAGCTTTTGGTAAATGGCACAATACACCAGATTATGAAACCAGTGCAGTTGGTCCATTTGATCGCTGGCCGACAGGGTTAGGATTTGAGTATTTTTATGGTTTCTTAGGTGGTGATACTAATCAGTGGAGTCCAGCTTTGGTAGAAAATACTCAGCGGGTTGCACCTCCAACTAATCATCCTGATTACCATTTGACTCCAGATTTAGTAGATCATGCTATTAGCTGGATTCATTCTCAACAGTCTATAGCCCCTGATAAGCCTTTCTTTACCTATTTGGCTACCGGTGCTACCCATGCACCTCATCACGCACCTAAAGCCTGGATAAACAAGTATCAAGGCAAGTTTGATCAAGGCTGGGATAAATTACGGGAAGAAACCTTTGCGCGGCAAAAACAACTTGGTGTAATTCCTGCTAATGCCCAGCTTACCCCCCGTCCCAAAGAATTGCCAGCGTGGGATTCATTATCTCCAGAGGATCAAAAAATCTATGCCCATGAAATGGAAGTATTTGCCGGATTTTTGGCATATACCGACCATGAAGTAGGAAGATTAATTGATGCCATTGACCAAATCGGCGAATTAGACAATACCTTAATTTTCTACATCGTTGGTGATAATGGTGCTAGTGCTGAAGGTGGTTTAGCAGGTAGCGTCAATGAATTGAAAGTTTTCAATAAAGTACCGGAAAGCCGAGAACAACTCTTAGCTTCTTTGAATGATTTGGGTAGTCCCAAAACCTTTAATCATTATCATGCAGCTTGGGCTTGGGCTGGTACAACACCATTTCAATGGACAAAACAAATAGCCTCTCACTTTGGTGGCACTCGTAACCCTTTAATTATTGCTTATGGCGATCGCATTCAAGATCAAGGCGGACTTCGTGGCCAATTCCATCATGTCATTGACATTACACCAACTATTTTTGAAGCAGCAGGAATTACAGCACCGACTCAAGTTAATGGGGTACAGCAGCAGAAACTCGAGGGTACTAGTCTAGTTTACACCTTTGATGCTCCTAAAGCTGCTTCTAAACATGAAACCCAGTATTTTGAGATGTTTGGCAACAGGGCTATTTATGATAATGGATGGATAGCTGCGGCCCGTCATCCTCGATTACCTTGGCAGGGTACAATTAATGCTGACTTCGAGAAAGATCCTTGGGAACTATATAATATTGAAGAAGATTTCAGCGAAGCTAATAATCTGGCGGCTAAAAATCCAGAAAAACTGGAAAAACTGCAAAAACTGTTTTTATCAGAAGCACGCAAATATAACGTTTTACCATTAGATGACCGCGTTTCTGAAAGATTTGACGTGCAAGATCGTCCTTCTCCCGCCGCAGGACGCACAACTTTTACTTACTATTCTACAGGAGTGAGCATTCCTGAAGGTAGCGCCCCAAGTTTAAAAAATAGATCATTTAGCATTACCGCTGATGTAGAAATTCCAGAAAGTGGTGCGGAGGGTGTTTTATTAACTCAAGGTGGACGTTTTGCGGGTTGGGGATTTTTCCTAGAAGATAGTAAACCAACTTATGTTTACAACTTTGTAAATGCTGAACGTTACATTATTCAATCTCCTGAAAAATTAGCCCCAGGTAAATCAACAATTAAATTTAATTTTGATTATGACGGTGGTGGAGTTGGTGCTGGAGGAATTGGCAGGTTATTCATCAATGATCAACCGGTAGCTGATGGTCGAATTGCCAAAACTATACCCTATCGTTTGGCTTTGGATGAAACTTTTGATGTTGGTCGAGATACAGGTACTCCAATTGTGGAAACTTATCAAGTACCGTTTTCGTTCACAGGTAATTTACAGAAAGTTACTTTGAATTTGAAGTAATTTTTTTCTGACGCAGAGGCGCAGAGGCGCAGAGGCGCAAAGGAAGAAAGAAATATTCTTTGCGCCTAATGCGTTTATTAATGAAATGGAAAATTTATGAATGAAGTTATCCTAATACTTGACAAAATCGCATTTCTGGCTTTTGTTGTTGCTACTATGTTTGGTACAGGTTTAAAGTTAACTGTACAACAAATTTGGCAACCTCTTCGTAATATTCGTTTGGTTGTTTTATCGCTATTGACAAATTTTGTTTTAGTACCACTTTTTGTATATTTGCTGCTGCAAGTAATACCTCTCAATGAACCTGTGAAAGATGGTTTGATCATTATGGCATTAGCATCTGGTCCTCCAGCTTTACCTAAACTTGCTCAAATAGTTAAGGGGAATTTAGCTTTTTCTACAGGGTTGATGATGATGTTAATGTTCGGCACAGTATTTTATATGCCGATTGTATTACCTTTAGTTTTACAAGGTATACAAGTCAATTCTTGGGATATTGCTGAACCTTTAATATTGATGATGTTAACACCGTTAGGAATTGGGTTATTAATTAAGGCAAATTATGAAAATATAGCTGTCAATCTCCAAACAATTACTTTCAAAATATCTAATTCTGGATTGCTTTTAGGTTTGGGAGTGAGATTGATAGTACACTTCAATGAAATTATTATTTTATTGAAAACTGGTGTCATCTTTGTTTGTGCTATTTTTATTATCTTCTCGTTTACTGTGGGTTATTTATTGGGTGGTCCTGGTATTGATACTCAAAGAGTGTTAGGAGTAGGAACTGCACAACGCAATTTTGCCGCAGCATTGTTAATAGGTACGAGCAATTTTGATGATCCGAATGTGATAAGTGTAATTATGGTGACGAGTTTATTAATGATGGTTTCAGTTCTGATTTTGGGGAAAAAGTTACCAGAATTAGATCAAGGACAGGGTGCAGATTTAGAAAAGGCAGAGGTTTTGTGATTAAATCACAGCTTACCGATCAGTTTGTCATATCCTGCTTTAAATTCAGCGATCGCTTCCTCGGCTAAAGTTTCGACAATGCTAACCTACTTATACCAACCAATCCCCGATAAATGGATAACTTCTTGCGGTTGCATCAGGATTTTTTGAGTCATGTCCGCTATACCTGTAAAATATCTATCTCTACTTTTAATTTAATCCAAAAATTAAATGACTATACCTTTTATTTGTCAAATTGCAAAATTTCGTACTATAATAAGGGTGTGAAGTGCATGGGGCTTTAACGGTTTCGACAGGTTGGCGAAAGCTACTCTGTGATTCAGGTCGAGAGCGAGTCATCTCTCGGAAATCAAAGACTCGAAAAAAAAGTAAATGCGAACAATATCGTAAAATTTGCTCGTCGGGAAGCTCTAGTAGCTGCCTAAGAAACCTCTTTTAGGTTCGAGCGTCTTTAATTTGACTCCGTTAAGGATTAAAGACCTAACCCCCAACGGATGCTCCAACAAGCGTTCTCTGGTTGGCTTGAAGGCTAAGATTAAATCAGAGCATCCTACGTTCGGGATAATGAACGATTCCCGCCTTGAGGGTCAGAAAGGCTAAACCTGTGAACGAGTGGAGGGTTAATACCCAATTTGGACATGGGTTCGACTCCCATAAGCTCCATTTTCAATTTTCAACAATTATTTAGCCCGCTGAACACTTTGATGTTAGGCGGGCTTTTTACCATTGGGGGATTTCTTGACATGGATATCCTGTTCCCAATTTATTGGTACGGGATGATGTTGATAGTTAGACTCGCTTTAAAGCATCCCGTTTTTTGCGATCTGCTGTCAAAATATCTGCCATGACTATGAGTGCTTGCGCCATTTTTTCCAGGTTGGAACTGTATAGTTCTAAGTCTTTGATGAGTTTATCTTCAGAGATATGCAACCCGTTAGCGATCGCTTTGAGTGCTTCACCCTTTTGTTTATCATCTTTGACAAGTTCAGGATCTGACTGTACCAATAATGCAAATAAACCAACACCAAATAGGCGACTATATTTAAAGTTGGAATTGGTAGCAATCGTTTCTAGTTGCTGTTGCAAATCCCCATCTTGATCTAGGGAACTTTCCCGACTCAAACCAGCAATCAAGTCCTTAACTGGTAAACTGGCAGCTAAGGCTTCCAATCTAGAGGCATCTTGTCGGTAGCGTTGGGGGTCCTGTTCCACAGCTTGACAAATTGCCCGGAAAATTGATTCTTTATCCTGTTCTGGTTCGTAGCCGTCCATGAAGCGGTCAAAAGTTGTGACAACGCCCAAGGCATAAATGGCATTGTAGCTAAAATCAACATTGACTGATAGTAGGTGCATTTCTACCATCAACTCTTCCACTACCCGGCGGTAAATAGTGTTAATTGGCCTGGTATGAAGAGTATAAAAGGTTCTTTTTGTATCAGATACTGTACGGACGTTATTCACAAAGAAAATTTTAGTAAAGACGTATTCCTCTTCTCTAGTATGAACTAATCAGGCCTAATTCGTGAAAGTCATTCGATTTTAGATTTTAGATTTTGGATTTTCATCCAATGGTATCTCACCCAATTGTCCGAGGTACACCTTCTAGGGCTTCTTCTTGAGTTTCAAAGATTTCAAATACTGTATCCATCATTGTGACTTCAAACACAAGCTTGGCTTCTGGGTGAATATTACAAATACGAAAACTGCCCTTAACCTTATCAGCATCACGCATACCAGCTACTAAGGAAGTCAGTCCAGAACTATCAATAAAATTTACTTGGCCTAGATCAATAACAATATGATGACTAAGCTTAGAAATACATTCCTGTAGTTTCAGCCGAAATTGCCAAGCAGTGGTAATATCTAAGCGACCTGCCGGAGTTAACATTATTATTGTGCTGCCGTCTTGAGTTGTGTAGATGTTTTGCTCTATATGAATCATTGAATTAACATCTTTTTGCTAATATTTGCTAATCGAAACAATCATCAGTAGGGGTTATAAAAAAAATAAGCAAGAGGGGGAGAGAAGGAGTGCCTCTTGCCCCTTAGCTCTTGCCTATTCTTGAATTGGTTTCCAGTTAGTCCAATCTTGAGGTTTAAGGAAAGTCTCATACAACTCGGCTTCGGGGGAATTTGGTTCTGGTTTGTAGCCATATTCCCAACGGACTAAAGGTGGTAGAGACATGAGAATTGATTCTGTGCGGCCGTTGGTTTGGAGTCCGAAAATTGTTCCCCGGTCATAAACCAAGTTAAATTCTACATATCTACCACGACGGTATAATTGGAAATTGCGTTGGCGATCGCCATATTCCATCCCCTGCCGACGTTCCGCAATTGGCACATAAGCAGGTAAAAACGCCCCGGCGCAATCTTGAACTAAAGCAAATATGTCTTCCCAACTCCGTGACGGTAATTCACCTACCTGATTGCTATAAACCGCTGCTTCCCCATTGGGATCTGGACCGCGATAGATAGCACCTTGACCATCTTGGTAATCCAAAAATAATCCACCAACGCCCCGTGTTTCATCTCGATGTTTCAGATAAAAATATTCATCACACCAGCGCTTAAACACAGGATAATATTCTGGATGGTGTTGATCACAAGCTTGTTTAAAAGTATTATGAAAATGTTGTGCATCTTCAGCAAAGGGGTAATAAGGTGTTAAGTCCGCACCACCACCAAACCACCAAACTGGGCCTGCTTCAAAGTAGCGATAATTTAAGTGGACTGTAGGTACATAAGGATTGCGTGGGTGCAACACCAAAGAAGTCCCCGTTGCATAGAAGCCATGTCCTGTTGCTTCTGGACGTTGGGCTAAAATCGAAGAAGGTAAATGATCACCCCAAACTTCAGAGAAATTTACACCTGCTTGTTCAAAAATTGCTCCGTCACGCAGTACACGCGATCGCCCCCCACCCCCTTCTGGACGCTGCCAACTATCTTCTTGAAACTTCCCCAGACCATCTAATTTCTCTAAACCTTGGGTAATTTCATCCTGCAAATTCTGCATAAACTGACTGACTCTAGCCTGAGCATTAATTCCAGGCAGAATATCAGATGATTCTTTTATGATAGTGGGGGTTTGCGAGTTGGTTAACATAGATTCCCGAACCTAAAATTACAATTTCTAAAACAAGTACAAATTTTTGTTGTCAAAACTTGTCAGCAGCGAGAGTCACAAATCCGGCTTAATTTGCCAAAACAGTTTTTTATTGTACGTCAGAACACAACCGTTCAAAACGCCTTCAAATCTCTATTGGCACGGAATTTACTCCAATTCACACATATCACATCTGAACACCCCTTTTCACGGTTAGAGAAATAATCTTATTATTACTTGAGTTCGACATAAGATAATTTTTGGAAAACTGCCCCAAATATGAGTCTCAAACCTTTATGATCTCCTTGAAAAAATCATAACTCTGTTCGCATAGCGTCTCCGAAGGAGAAACTCCTAACACCGAACTCAGGTTTATTATTCAGTCTACAAATTTTCTCTTCTCCACAAGCTCCTTGAATAAAAACTTAACGGTCTTTACTTGCTCGCATTTCTACATCAAAAACCTCTTTTAACTTGACTAGGATAGAATTAGTTGGGATTTAACAGGCTTAACTAAATTAAATACCCCCTCGCACAGTAAGTAATACAACGGAAGGCGGGGAAACCCCGCCCCTACAGGCTTGGGGATGAGAAACTGTACCTCATAACACGCACAAATCATATAAAATAAAAAGCACTGGTAAAACCAATGCTCAAGTGCATAATCAATACAAATTGTCAAGTTATTTAAGAATTGGATTTTTTTAACTTTTGTTTTTTTCGGCGTTTTTCTGTAGCGGCTACACCATGTTCTACTGGATAACCAGCTACGGGAATGACTTGATATTTTCTGTCTTCTTCTAAATTTTTAAGTTCTGTGTAATCAACCCAGTGGATACAATCAACAGGACAGGTATCTATGGCTTCTTGAACTACCTCTTGTATGTCTCCATCTTGACGGAGGACGCGCGATCGCCCATAATCTTCTTCAATGAAAAAAGTATTTCTGGCAACATGGGCGCAATGCTTACAACCGATACAGGTAATTTCATCCACATAAACACCTTTTTGCCGCACCAGTCCACCTAATTCCGGTTCTAAACCAGAACGTTCGGGGACATCTCGGAAAAAGCTCCCTAATTCTGGTTCTAAGCCGGAACGATTATATTCTTCTGCTTGTGGTGACGGCGGCTTAGACATTACGCACTCCAGCGTTGTACTACTAGACGAATAGAACCATCTTCCTGTTGCTGTTGTTCTGCTACTTGGAAGCCAACTTTAGTGGTTTCTTTGACTACTGTTTGATAAGCATAACGTTGAGTTACTTGACGGACAAACCCATCTACAGATAGATTTTGTTGCCAATATTGTAAATCTGCAACTAATTCGTATTCTTGACCATTCCATCTAAAACCGATGTCGTAGCCGTTTTGCTGTTCAATTGTTACTTCGGCTGCATGAGTTTGACCACGATAACCACGTACCTCACAAGGTCCAGGTTTCCAGTCTATTCCTAAATCGGAAAGGGCATCTTTCAAGGATTCCAGATTACGGATTTGTGTTTTAATTTGGCTAAAGTGTGACATAGTGGTTTGTAATCAATGAACATTAACTAGTTGGAAAACTTACCATTCGCTGTGGGCGGTTTGTGTATTCGCCACACTGTTTTGTTGCGGGTTAGTGGCGAAAAACTCTGAGGTTGGTTCATTACTCAACACTCGTCCTAGCTGGGCTTCTATGGCTGCTGTCACCTCAGCACAAGATGCACCGATAATACCGGTGACTTTTTCTTGTACTCGACCATCTGGATAAATGATGAATTCTAATGTTTCCATGCTTTGAAAGCCAACCTAGATAGTAGATTTGAACTTGGCTGCCTGATTTCAGACTAGCTCAAAATTTAGGGATAGGAATTTAGATACGAATCTGCCACTTCTCCCATAATTTCCCATACTTAAGGGCATATATTTCATAGTTTTTACAAAATTTATTATTTTGACTAGTATTCACCTTCGTTAATTATAAGTTTCTCTTAACCTGATCAATTAGTCAATATGAGGACTGCCAAAGATCAGAAATCATCAAGAACCTGATTAAATTAACCTTGTGGACAATATCTCTAGCCAAAAACAGGCATCAGAAAAAATCTCAGTCTTATTGAAAAATCTTATTATTATCATTGATTAAACTAATACAGGGGTTTTGTACTTGTTAGCAGGTATAATTGTTATCAGTTTGGCATCATGGGTATTGACAACTATTATACTATACTAGCGATTTTCCATAAAAACTATGAAATTTAGAGATTGGGCAACTAGAGTCATTCTGATTTTTTTAATGTTAGCTACCCTGATTCTAGCTGTATTTATTGGGGGTGCAAGACAAAAAAACAATCCAACAATTGCATCTACTTCAGAGGTGACAACGTGGAATCAGTATTCACCAGCGCAATTACAATCAGCAGTAACTAAGCCAGGAAATCAGCAAAAATTAAGATCATCTCCCACAAAGATTAATAAAACTAATCCTTTATATATAACTACTAGGGATTTTGCTAATTATAGACCTAAGTTTGTCCAGGTTAAGGTTGATCCTAGCAATTATGGCGATCGCTATACCGCAGATGTTAATGGTGTACCTTTTAATAATCAAGCCATTATTGTCCTTCATGAAACTACTAATTCTACTTCTAGCGCCATTAATTTTTTTCAAACACCCCATGATGATGAAAGTGTTCAAGCCAGTTATCATGCCATAATTGCCTTGGATGGACAGGTGATTTATTTAGTACCCCCAGAAAAACGTGCTTTTGGTGCTGGTAATTCGGTGTTTAAAGGAGCTAATGGTGTGGAAACTGTGCAAACTAATCCTAATTTACCCCCATCTGTCAATAATTTTGCTTATCATGTATCTCTAGAAACTCCTCCAGATGCTTGGGGTAAAAATAATATTCAAGGACATTCAGGATATACAGAAGCTCAATATAATTCTTTAGCTTGGTTAATTGCCCAAAGTCAAGTTCCTGACGAGAGAATTACCACTCATCGTGCGGTAGATGTGGGTCATGGGAAAGTTGACCCCTTAAGTTTTGATCGTGATAAATTTATCAACAAATTGCATTCTTTTCGACAGTTACAAACTTTTAATTAGGGATTGCTAAATAAAGCTAAAACCATTTATTAATAAGAGTTTCGCGGATTTTTATCACAAAAAGGCGCAAGGTTTTGGCTGATGGTGTCTCAAAATAGGTGCATTTTTCTTTGTCGGATTTGGAAAATTGAGGATATCCAGATAGTTGAAACTGTCACCTGTCCCCTCCCCTCACAGACAACTTATTCAGCAAACCCTAATTAGGACTTTGAAAAAGTTGTCGGTGATAAGTTATTATTAATATGCAAAATAAATCAGGAAATGGAGGAAGAATAACTGCTATTGAAGATTTAAACACGGATGGAGTTTCTTTGTCCTGTACAGAGGTCCAGAGAGCCTACTTATCACAAATAAATTTAAAAAAAGCTAATCTTCAGGCTGCTAATTTTTCTGGTTCTACGCTCTATGGAGCAATTTTTGAACAGGCTAAGTTATATCAAGCGAAATTTATATGTATTGAGCAGGGACAATGCACTGATTTATATAAACCTAATTTTCAAAAAGCTAATTTAGAAGGTGCAGATTTAAGAGGTGCAGATTCAAGAGAAGTTAGTTTTGTAGAAACTAATCTTCAAAATGCTAAGTTACAAAAAGCAGATCTGCAAAATGCTAACTTCCAAAATGCTAATTTAAAAGGTGCAAGCTTAGAATGCGCTAAAGGCTTAACCTCTGAACAAGTAAAACTTGCAAAATCTTGGCAATCAGCAATCTATGATCAGCAGCTTTCTAAACAATTGGGCTTATCTACATATTCAAAAATAAATTGTTTAAAGCTAAAATTTAACCCTTCGACAAAGGAGTGGGAAGAATCTTGATAAAGTTATCTTGGAATATGCGATCGCTACGGGGGCTTCGCAATGTTTTCCGTTGATAATTTGCTAGGGGCGAACTGCTTGCAGCAGCGCTTCGCGATCGCATTTGGTGATTTTCTTGGGGGAAATCTAAGAGCGATTCCTCCGAAGCGCTCCGTAGGAATCGCCACAACACACTTAATTCATCAGTGTCACCATCGTATTCAAGTAAGGTTTCAGTCCCCTTGCGGGGATTAGATGTGCGGAAACAGGGAGTAAGTGAAATTGCAATAAAGATATTTACCATTGGGTAGAGTTTGGGAGTGGTGTTTCAATCCCTAATAGGGAGTAAGTGAAATTGCAATTCTGAAATTATCCAGACTAAACAAGCGATCGCTCAGTTTCAATCCCTAAGAGGATGTTTGAAAAGTTTCCGGCGATTAGAAATCGCTACTACACAAACAAAGTCCACCTGCGTGGACTAACGAAAAATCAAGGCTTTTGAACCCACGAAGGTGGGTTTCGTCTGTGTAGCTGCGACTTCTAGTCG